>JAHHII010000011.1 GCA_019358855.1 Timaviella obliquedivisa GSE-PSE-MK23-08B
AACAAAGATTATGAACACCTTCCGCAGACCTCAGAGACTCTGATCTATCTGGCGATGATCCGGATTATGGTGAGGCGATTGGCGTAAAATCTGACTTGCCATAACTTTTCAAACATCCTCTAAGGCTCGATTATAAGTAGGAATGACAATTGAAAGTAGCTTATTCATAGGTAAGTGAGTTTTTCTTCAAGGCACTTGAACTTTGACAAAAGTCTGAACAATAGCCAACTAGCAACATTCGTGAGCTATCTCTCAACAGATTACGGACTTGAACTATTCAGATCCCTGGAATTCCTGCTATCTTCACGGATTTTTATGAAAAAAGGCAATTTTATGAAGCCTTTTCTAGAGAATTAAATTGTTCCGGACAGAGTTGAAGCAAGACTAGACAGAATTGATTAAGATGTAATTCCTATCAACTTCCGCGTGTCCAGGATACAGAGTTATGTTACGCATCGCTGAAATAAAACTACCCCTCGACCATGCTGAAGATGCCCTTAAAACCGCAATTCTCCAAAAGTTAAATATCCCACCCGAAGAACTGCTTCACTACTCCATTTTTAAGCGTAGTTATGATGCGCGAAGGCGAGAGCAAATTATTTTGGTCTATATTCTGGATGTAGAAACAACCCGCGATACCCATCATCTGCAACGATTGAGAAAAGATCCCTATGTGATTGCTACACCTGACACGAGCTATCGCACCGTTGCCCAAGCTCCTAGTGGTTTAACGACCCGCCCGATCGTTATTGGGACAGGGCCTTGCGGACTTTTTGCCGGACTAATGTTAGCCAGAATGGGATTTCGACCGATCATTCTTGAACGCGGTAAATCTGTGCGCGATCGCACCGCAGATACGTTTGGCTTTTGGAAGAAAAAAGCGAGCTTCAACCCCGAATCTAACGCTCAGTTTGGTGAAGGCGGCGCGGGCACCTTCTCTGATGGTAAGCTCTATAGCCAAGTTCGTGATTCTCACCATTACGGGCGCAAAGTTCTAACCGAACTGGTTAATGCAGGAGCTAACCCCGAAATTTTATATATTAATAAGCCGCACATTGGCACCTTCAAACTCGTCGGCGTTGTCGAAAAAATGCGTGCCACCATCCAATCATTGGGCGGTGAAATTCGCTTTCAGAGCCGCGTGGTAGATGTGGCGATTGAACAAAGACAAGTGCGAGGAGTCACTCTTGCCAGTGGCGAGTTTATCAGCAGTGATCATGTAATTCTTGCTATAGGTCATAGTGCCAGAGATACGTTCCAAATGCTTCTAGAACGAGGCGTTTATATTGAACCAAAACCATTCTCTGTTGGCTTCCGAGTCGAGCATCCTCAGACGTTAATCGATCGCTGCCGTTTTGGTGAACAAGCTGGTCATCCGGTCTTGGGTTCGGCTGATTATAAACTAGTGCACCACTGTAAGAATGGGCGATCGGTCTATAGTTTTTGTATGTGTCCGGGTGGCTTGGTGGTTGCCGCTGCATCCGAGCCAGGACGACTAGTGACCAATGGCATGAGCCAGTATTCTCGCAACGAACGCAACGCCAACAGCGCCATTGTTGTCGGCATTACCCCCGAAGATTATCCGGGTAGCCCTTTAGCTGGAATCGATTTTCAACGGCGCTTAGAAGAACAGGCTTTTGTATTAGGCGGCAGCAATTATGAAGCACCGGGGCAACTGGTGGGTGACTTTATTGTCAATCGCCCTTCTACAGCATTGGGCAGCGTCAGACCTTCGTATCAACCGGGGGTGAAATTGGGCGATTTGAGCCAGAGCCTACCCGATTATGCGATCGCTGCTATCCGCGAAGCCTTACCTGCATTCGACAAGCAAATCAAAGGCTTTGCCATGGAAGATGCCGTTCTAACTGGTGTGGAAACTCGCACGTCATCGCCCCTTCGCATCAAACGAAAAGAGGATAGACAAAGTGTTAATACCACAGGGCTTTATCCGGCGGGAGAAGGCGCAGGATATGCAGGGGGAATTCTTTCGGCAGGAATTGACGGTATTAAAGTAGCTGAGGCTGTTGCTTTGAGTTTGCTGCAAAGCGCAAGCATTTTGTAGAGGCGAAAGATGTGATTTGACTAGGATAATTACAAAAGTCAGCTTCTTAAGAAAAATAGAGGGCATTATCTTGAAGAAGTTGCTGCTATTTTGGCTGGCGAATATGTAGAGCAGGTAAAACGAGACGACCTAGAACAAGTTATTGCGATCGGGTATTTGGGAAGTAGTCTTTTATCGGTCATTTACGAAGTTCGCTATGATGATGAAGGGGAATACATCTGGTTAATTACCTACTGGAAAAGTACTAAAAGGGAAAGGGAAATTTATGAGCAATATTTCTACTGAAGAACTTGAACAGAAAATTGAAGCAGGGGAAGAAGTCATCGATCGCTATTTCGATTCCACCACTACAAGAATCGGAACACCTCGTTCAATGACTTCACGTAGATTGCAAAACTTTGTAGCAACAAACCTGGAAATGCCTCGTCCAATGCTCAACGAACTTGATCAACTGGCTGAAGAACTCAACATCAGCCGTCAAGCCGTGATCAAAATGATGCTAAGACGTGCCTTGGATGAACATTCTCTTGCTAAGCGAGCCGTTTAAGAAATAATCATTGTCTTATTTTTTGTTCAGAGAGCAGTTGAAAAGCCGTTCCAAAATCATCACTTGTAATTTGAATTGTGCTGGGATCAATTTGTTCTTGGGCACGGTGACGACGAATGGATTCTAGCGCAGCTTGGTTACTCAAAAGTGCCAGGTCTGCTCCATTCCATCCTTCAGTTTTCTCTGCCCATTCTGCTAAATTAACCTCAGCGATCGGGCGGCTCTGATTATGAACTTGCAAGATGGAGAGACGACTGCTAGCATCTGGCAAATCGACCTTGATCTGAAGGTCTAACCGCCCGGCTCGGAGTAATGCAGGATCGAGAGCATCGGGGCGATTGGTAGCTCCTACCAAAAGAACGTTGGTGCAGCCTTGCAGCCCATCCAGTTCGGTGAGCAGTTGCCCCACCACACGATCGCTCACTCCCGAATCTCCTTGAGCGCTGCCGCGTGCCGGAGCCAAGGTGTCAATTTCATCGATAAATATAACGCAAGGAGCGGCTTGTCTTGCTTTAGTAAATAATTCTCGCACTGCCTGTTCTGCTGCACCGACCCAACGGCTCATTAATTCGAGACCATTGACTGCAATAAAGTTTGCCCGTGCCTGGGATGCAACAGCTTTTGCTAGCAGCGTTTTGCCTGTGCCGGGAGGCCCCCAAAGCAGAATGCCGCGTGGCGCTTTTGCTCCCGTTTGTTGATAGAGTTCGGGGTAGAGCAATGCGCCTTCAACGGATTCTTGCAGGGTTTGTTTAATGGTTTCTAACCCCCCAATTTCATCCCAAGTGACTTTAGGCGATTCTATTTCAACCGATCGCAATACCGAAGGCTTTATTTCTTTAACGGCTTGCAATAAATCTGTCTGGGTCAGCGTCATATTTTCAGGAATGGGCAATCGCAAATCGGGCACTTGGCGACGAAGGGCTGAGTAAGCCGCCTTTTGGCAGATGGCTTTAAGGTCAGCGCCTACAAGTCCGACTGCCAGATCGGCGATCGCGCCTAGTTCTACCGATTCATCTAAGGGCATGGCGTGGGAAAGAATCTGGAGAATTTCTAATCTTCCATTGCGATCGGGGACGCGGAACTGCACTTCGCGATCGAATCGACCAGGGCGACGAAGCGCCGGATCAAGGTGGTCGGGGCGATTGGTGGCGGCGAGGACAATGACACCGTTGGTTTTGGCGAATCCATCCATCAGCCCGAGAAGCTGTGCGACTAATCGCTTCTCAACTTCGCCTTCTACTTTGGAGCGATCGGGCGCGAGGCTATCAATTTCGTCAATGAAGATAATACAGGGAGCCGCTTTAGCCGCTTTTTCAAAAATACTGCGGAGACGAGTTTCGGCTTCACCGTAATATTTGCCCATCACTTCGGGCCCCACAATAGCAATGTAATTAACGCCTAATTCTTCAGCAAGCGATCGGGCGGTCAACGTTTTGCCTGTTCCCGGTGGCCCTACTAACAAAACTCCACGAGGCGCCTCTAGTCCTAGCTGGGTTAGTAACTCTGGACGCTTGAGTGGAATTTCGATCGCTTCCCGAAGTTCCTTAAGCACTTCAGATAAGCCGCCCACATCCTTAAGAGAAATTAATGGAGCGCTATCATTAGGGGCTGAGTTGGCAGGGGGTGGTGTGATGATTACGTCATCGTTGGCTGGGGTCGAAGCAGCAGGATTGGGACGAATGCGGCTGGTGCCCAGACCTGAGGGCATTCCACTAGCGCGAGGGATACTGCTCAAGCGGCGAGAATTGATTTGCACATCGGCTTTCAGTTCTCCCTTTTCCATTTTTTCTTCTAAGGCTTTTGCAATTTCTAGAAGCTGCTCAAATCCTTTAAATAAGTCGCTCATGTGTTCTGCCTCGCCCAACACCTTATAGTCATCCCGATTTGGTGGGCATCCTAACGAGCAAGGGCTTTCTTGAGGTTTAATATGAGCCAACTTGATAATTTGCAACTAACTAACTTACAGCTAACTATGTTTAGCGGTAAGGGTGGTGTAGGGAAAACAACTTGTTCTTGTGGATTTGCACGGCACTGGGCGCGGAAATTTCCTGAGAAACAAATTTTGCTAATGTCTACCGATCCGGCGCATTCTTTGGGCGATGTGTTGCAGATGACGGTAGAAGATACGCCGCGTTTGATGGTAGATTTGCCGAATTTGCAGGTTAGGGCGCTAGACTCTCAACGACTGTTGCAAGAATTCAAAATTCGCTATGGTAAAGTGCTAGAGCTTTTGGTAGAGCGGGGTAGCTTTGTCCAAGGCGAAGACCTTAGCCCCATCTGGGATTTGAGCTGGCCTGGGCTGGATGAATTGATGGGGATTTTAGAAATTCAGCGCATCTTGCGAGAACAGGAGGTCGATCGCGTTGTCGTCGATATGGCTCCCAGTGGGCACACGCTAAATTTATTGGGATTAATGGACTTTTTGGATGGTTTCTTGAACGCATTAGATCTGTTTCAAGAGAAGCATCGGGTCATGAGCCAAACCTTCGGAGGCGTGTATCAACCTGATGAAGCAGATGTCTTTTTGCAGGAGATGAAGGCAGATTTGGCGGCAGGACGAGCATTGTTGCAAAATGCAGAACGAGCCGCTTGCTGGGTGGTGGCGATCGCGGAACCCATGAGCTATTTGGAAAGCTGCCGCTTTATTGAGTCTCTCAAGGAACTCAAAATTTTCGTAGGTGGCATCATCGTCAATCGTCTCACTGAACCGACAGAAATTTTAGAAAAATTCTTGGCACTTCCCATTCCCCAAGCTTTAGGCTTACCGCAACAACGTCAAGAACCCGTTGGCTCTCCGGCTCTAGATGCACTCTTTACCCAACTCAAACCCCTTGCGTCTCTACCCATTGCTACCACTATCCAGCCTGTTACCTTCACTAGATTTTCTCCAAACTTTCAAGATTTTATTACTGCTAAACGGCGATTGATCTTGGTAGGTGGTAAAGGCGGGGTCGGTAAGACTACTGTCGCAGGAGCGATCGCTTGGGGCATGGCAGAGCGTCACCCTGAGTGTAAAATTCGTGTTATTTCCATTGATCCGGCGCATTCATTAGGCGATGTTTTATCCACTCAGTTAGAGCATGAGCCGACTCAAATTACTACTAATCTCAGTGCTCAAGAAATCAACGCTAAGCAGGTTCTAGAGCAGTTCCGCGAAGATTATCTGTGGGAACTGGCAGAGATGATGAGCGGGCAATCGGATGATGACTCAATGCAAATTGCCTATACGCCTCAGGCATGGCGACAAATTGTGGCGCAGGCGTTACCGGGAATTGATGAAATGTTGTCGTTGATTACGGTGATGGACTTGCTGGAAAAAGGAGAGCAAGATCTGATTATTTTAGATACGGCACCGACTGGACATTTACTGCGGTTTCTGGAAATGCCAACTGCGTTGGGAGGCTGGCTGGCTTGGATTTTTAAGCTGTGGATTAAATATCAAGATGTGGTGGGGCGGACAGAATTAATGGGAAGATTGCGATCGCTCCGACAACAGGTGATGCAGGCACAAAAGAAGTTGAAAGATGCTCAGCACACCGAATTTATTGGCGTTCTCCAAGCCCAGTCGGCAATTATTGCTGAAGCCGAACGGTTAGGTAAAACGTTGGCAGAGATGGGCATGAGTCAGCGGTATTGGGTGCATAATCGCTTTGAGCCAGGACAAGAAGATTTAAGCCTAATCTTTAAGGTGCAAACCATAGTACGGCTAACAGCGTTGCCTCAGACGCTGCTCCCCTTAGACCAGGTAAAGGCTGCTGCACAGCTTGTATTCTAAAAGATTGTCACCCATTCATTTAATGAGGATAATAATCACGTTCTCTTAGATGAAATCAACTTATGAGCCTAACTCTATATTTCTTACGGCACGGAGAAACAACCTACAGCCGGACAGGTGGATACTGTGGCGCTCTTGATCCTGACTTGACGGATGCAGGACTTCAGATGGCAGAGGCGTTTGCAAATGCTTACCGTACGCTACCCTGGACAGATGTATACGCCAGTCCTATGAAACGGACGATCGCTACAGGTAAACCGCTTTGTGATGCATTAGCGATAGATATGCAATTGCGGGATGGATTAAAAGAGATCGCGTATGGTGAATGGGAAGGAAAAACAAATGAAGACGTGAAACAACACGATAGCGATACCTACATGCGCTGGATGACGGAACCCGCTTGGAACGCACCACCCGGAGGTGAAACAGCCGTTGAAATTGCAAGTCGCGCTTCGTTGGTTATTGCTGAAATTGAAAACAAATACACTGAAGGCAATGTGCTGATCGTGTCGCATAAGGCAACGATTCGGATTATGTTGTGTAGTCTGCTAGGAATTGATTTGGGGCGTTACCGCGATCGCTTGGATATGCCTGCGGCTTCGTTAAGCACTGTAAAATTTAGCAAGTATGGTCCGATGTTGCAGTCATTGGGCGATCGGGCTTATATGGGTGAGCGTTTGCGGAAGCTGCCTGGAACTTAGGGGCTGCGAAAATTTAGAATTGATCTGCAAAAATTTAGAATTGTAAAATGGAGCGAGACTGTATCTGAGATATCAGTTACCCTGAAGTGTTCAGCTACCCTAAAGTGTTCTGACAGCGCTTTTCTACATCACCTTGCCCAATGAAGCACCTTGCCTAATGAAGATCCAACTTGAGCATCGGCAGTCTTCTTGCCCCCAAAAATTGCGCTGCATTGCGTGTCGGCAAATTTTTGCAGTGGGGCGAGTTCGTTCTTTGTTAGTTAATGATGAAGACCGAATTCAAGGAGATCTGTGCTCTAAATGTGTTCGGTTGACCGCTGATGAAATTCGGTTAATTTTGACAGAGCAGGTCTGGTTGATGTTAGAGCAGCCTCAGCTATTTCAACATCAAGTTGAATCGCCTGAAACCTTGGCGCTAGAGTTATTTGAAGTTGCTTTGGAAGACCTTGAAATACCTAGCTCTTATCAGCGGTTGATGAAAACTCTTGAGAGCTATTTGTTTTTTAATCGTGATAACGATAGGAGTATTGGGGCGATCGCAGACTCGACTCAATCTCCCTGGCATCACAATTACTGATGAGTTAGCCTACTGATGAGTTAGCCTTCAATCCGTGAACGAAAAAATTAACAGTTTGAATTTGGGAATTGAGTCATGGATGCGCTACCCATGCGCTTCATCCTTGCATTGCTGACTAAATCTTGGAATCAACCCTCTTAGCAATTTTTGAAGTTGTGGTAATCTTTCCCGTTGGGCAAAGCCATTCAGCAAATTAGCTATCTAAGGTAGCAAAAGATACCTAGAAAAATATCTGTATAAATGTAAAATTTTTAGAAATCCTTAATCAACCAAGGGTGTATGAATTTTGTTCCCAGTGTTTACCTATAAGCAGGTTAATTTTAGTAACTGAGAAAACCTCGGTAATCATAAATTCAGAGTAGAGGATTTGTTTAAAACTCCTGTAAAGCAACTAGGACTTCAGACTGCTCTGAGTCGGTTTCGGGTGTAGGACTAACTAGGGTGTGTCATCTCATATTCCTAAATCTATGTTCCTAAGTTCTGAGCGGAGTAAAAAACCTTGGCATCTATTATTGGCGACGAAACTGACAATATTCTTGTAGGAGGAGCAGAACCCGACACTATCAACGGAAACGGAGGGAATGACACTTTATCGGGTGAAGGAAGCGGCGATCGCCTGGACGGTGGAGACGGAAACGATCGCCTAGATGGTGGCGACGGAAACGACGAACTTTACGGCGGCGCTGGAGATGATGAGCTTTTAGGGAGGGCTGGAAGTGATCAACTTTATGGTGGCATCGGCAACGATAGTTTAAATGGTGGTGAGGGTAATGATGCTCTGGCGGGAGAGTTGGGTCGAGATACTTTAGTCGGTGGCGAGGGCGAGGATCGGTTAAACGGCGGTGAGGGCGATGATACGTTAGAAGGCGGCGAGGGGGTTGATTTCCTCTTTGGTGACAGCGGTAACGACCAACTGTTTGGCGAAGCTGAGGATGACTTTCTATATGGTGGCGAAGGCAATGACACCTTAAGGGGTGATAGCGGCAATGACCAAATTTTTGGCGAAGCCGACAATGATATTCTGGACGGCGGAGCGGGCAATGACTTGTTGTACGGCGGTGAGGGAAACGATCGCCTGGATGGTGGCGCAGGTGATGACGAACTTTATGGAGAAGCTGGAGATGACACGCTTTTAGGCGGAGCAGGGATCGATAAGCTGCGGGGCAGTCTTGGCAACGATAGTCTCAATGGTGGTGACGGCGATGACGATCTGGCGGGTGAGTTTGGCAACGATACGCTGGTCGGTGGTGCAGGCAAGGATCAGTTAAACGGTGGTGAGGGTGATGATACGTTAGAAGGCGACGAGGGCGATGATGCTCTTTTTGGTGAAGCAGGTAACGATATCCTGTCGGGTGGATTGGGCAACGATAGGCTGTTTGGGTCGGATGGCGACGATACTCTGAACGGTAACGATGGCGACGATGAACTCAACGGCAATCAAGGTAACGATATTCTGAATGGCGGTGCAGGGCAGGATGTTCTTCGTACTGGCGAGGGCAATGATATTGCAGAGGGTGGCGATGGCATTGACGAACTGTATGGTGAAGCCGGAAATGATACGCTTTCAGGGGGAGCCGACTCTGACAAGCTATTTGGTAGCAACGGATTTGATGTTCTCAATGGCGGTTCTGGATCTGATGAATTGTACGGTGAGTTTGACAACGACGTTCTTAATGGCGATGCCGGTGACGATTATCTGTATGGTGGCGAGGGTAACGATACGCTGAGTGGCGGCGAGGGCAGCGATCGGCTTTTTGCTGAAGTGGGAGATGATACGCTTTTGGGCGGAACTGGCGCTGATTTTCTGCACGCTGGGGAAGGGAATGATGCGCTTGATGGCGGTGATGGCGATGACCAACTGTTTGGCGAACAGGGGAATGACAGCTTGGTAGGAGGATCAGGAAATGACCTTCTGTATGGCGGCGAAGGCAATGACACCGTGGATGGCAGCGGCGGCGATGATCAGGCGTTTGGTGAGGCGGGGGACGATGTTTTGCGGGGTGGTGCAGGGGGCGATCGCCTGAATGGTGGCGTAGGCGCTGATATCATTTTGGGCGGCAGCGGCAACGATACGTTGGTGGGTAGCAACGGCGATGATATCTTAAATGGCGGTGGGGGCAATGACCGTTTTCTTTATGACACTGAAGTGGCTTTTGTTCTTGGTGACATCGGCTTCGATACTATCCAGGGGTTTCGTTCGGGCAAAGACCGAATTGTTTTAGATAAAACGACCTTTGCAACCGTGAGTAGTAAGGCTCGGAGAGGCTTTAGCAAAACCAATGAGTTTGCGATCGTTCGTAGCAACCTTGCTGCATCTCAAAGTAAGGCGGTTATCGTGTACAACGAGCGCAATGGTAGCCTGTTTTATAATCCTAATAAAGGGCGCATTGGGTTAGGAGAAGGCGGATTGTTTGCCAGGTTGGCAGGTAACCCAGCGATCGCTGCCTCAGATTTTATCATTCAGACGTAATGCAATTCAAACCTGATTTCAACTTCCGATCTCTGTTAATTCAATCACATTTCCGTCAGGATCTTGGGTAAACAAAGCCGCTCGACCGGATGCGCTCATTTCTACGGCGCATCCATGAGACATAAGATGGTTTTGGGCAATTTCTAGATTTTCTACCCCCAGGGCAAGATGGGGATTTCGTCCCATTTTTTCTGAGTTTTGCAACGATTGAAGGAACGTTGAATCTTCGATGAGATGAACTTGAGTAGCACCGATTTGATACCAAGCACCGGGATATTTAAGAATGCGATCGATTTTTGTTAAACCCAACACGGTGCCGTAGAAATACTCTGCCTGTTCAAGGTGGGTGACAAGTATTGCTGTATGGAGATATTGAGTAATTTGCATAGTGCTTAATAGGACAGTGTTTTAGAAAGTGTGGACTGATCAATGGCGATCGTCCTTATTCTAAAACACTGTTGCTCTAGCCTATTGCCACGAAGCACGTTGGTGCACAGTTCTAAGAATTTCCAAGTATCGCCCCAGGACAGGGCGATACTTGGAGGAGTCTCCGGCAAAGGTGCCGCAGGTTTATCCTTTTATTTACCTAGACTGCAACGAAATCGCTCGTAGTAATCGTGTTAGCTCGCACACCGTTGAGGGTTGCTAGCAACTCATTCGTGCCTGTCAAACGAATGAATGTGTTATTGCCGCTTGCCTCGATCGCCAGTTGACCAAATGTTAGACCTCCTGACAGCGCAATTAAATCAGTGTTGTTCTGGAAGTCCAGAATGGTGTCTGAGCCTTCACCCGCCCTTAACACGAAGCGATCGCTACCACTTCCACCACTCAGCGTATCTTGACCCTGACCGCCATCCAGCAAGTCGTCGCCGTTGCCACCATTGAGGATGTCATTGCTGATCTGACCTAGCAGCGTATCATTGCCATTGTTTCCATTGAGGATGTCATTGCCATTGCCACCGCTGAGGATGTCATTGCCGTTGCCGCCGTTCAACTCGTCCCTGCCAGATGTGCCGCTAAGCATATCACTGCCGTTACCACCATTCACCACACGAACAGAACTCATCAGGTTCGCCCCCACCACCACAGGATCGTGATCGGAGGAGCGATAGGGCGTGGGCTGGTAGAGTCCTGCGGGGTTGAATTCCTGGTTGTAGTCTAAGATTCTGGGCTCATCGGCGTTGATGTGCCATTCGGTAGCTCCGGTAATTTGCGCGCTGAGGCTGCTAGTTGTTAAGGCATGATCGAGCCGTCCTGACTGTCCGGCAAAGACGAAAGAATAAGGCTCTGAGATAAATTTGCCGAGTTCATCGACTAATCCGCCATTCCGCAGCACGTCGATCGGGTCTTCTTCGCCATAGGCGTTCAAGTCTCCTAGCACCATGACATCGCTGTCGCCTGTGGTGGTCTTGAGTTCGTTGACGAAACCGAGCAAGGCTTCTGCTTGCTGAACGCGGGTCGCGTTGAATGCGCCTTGTCCATCAAGCTGATCTGCGTCTAACCCGGTGCCCGTACCGCCCTTGGACTTAAAGTGGTTAATGACAGGTGTAAAGGTTTCGCCGTTGGCGTTGAGGGCAAAGGTTTGGGCAACAGGTAAACGGTCATAGACTGCATCTGAATCGCTGAGAGCAGCACCAACTGGGGTAACATTTCCTGGCTTGTAAATAAAGGCGACTTTGATTGCGTCTGTTCCCGTTCCGGTTGCGGGGTCGCGGATGTAGTCGTAGACGTTTGCGCCCAGGGCTGTGTTGAGCCGATCGACCAGTTCAGCGATCGCCGATTGAGCGCCATCACCGTCATTTTCAATTTCAATCAAGCCCACAACATCGGCATTGAGGGCAGCGATCGCGCTGACAATTTTGTCACTTTGGCGCTCAAATTCTGCCGCAGTGTCGGCTCCGCGTGAGGTGGGGAACCCGCCACCCATGCCATCGCCATTGAAGTAGTTTAAGACGTTGAAGCTAGCAACTTTAACATTGCCGCCCACAGGGTCGGGTGCGGCGGTACGGGGATTAGCGTTGACAAACGTGGGTAGGGTGGTGGGCTGCACTCGATAGGTGTTAAACCCGAAGCCCAGTACGCCTGTGAGAGCGGTGACTGTGCTGCCGATGCGCAGGGTGCCGTCTTGCAGGAAGGGCACGATCGCCGGGTTTTGGGTGGTGCTGCCATCATCAAGCAGAATATCGCGCAGGTTATTAGCAGTCTGCTGGGCGGTGACAGCGGCAACGTTGTTTTCGTTGTTTTCGGTTCCGGTGGTGGGAATATCAGTTGGGTCAATAAAGTTGGTGGGGTTAAACAGCCGCCCTTCTGAAGACAGCAACACTTCGCCAAATCGACCCAGGTTGAAGTTTTCGGTGACGGTTAGGACTTCAGGAAAGGTCACTAGCATTCCTTCATAGCGTTCTAGGTCGATCGCCGTGGGTAAATCAATGGCGATCGGGGCGGGAACCGTTGACCCTGAACCCAGGATGCTTAGCCCAGTAATGTTGCCGATTTGGGTTTGACCAAAAGTCTCGGAGACTAATCCGGTGAGGCGTACCGTTTGACCCACACTCACGTCGATACTGTTAGGCGCGAACACAAAAATGCCATCTGAAGTTTCAGCATCGTTATCCCCAACTGCATCTTGGACATAGAATCCGTTCAACCTGCCAGCGCCCTGGAAATCTCCGGTCACAACGGCTTCAAGCGTGACGGTTTGTCCGGCTATTGGACTAGCTGCCCCTTTGCCTTGCACTTCGTAGACTTTGCTCAAGGACACGTCGTTGTCGATAACGTTGACGTTGAGGTTAGGAATGGGGGTTAGCGTATTGGAGTAGGCTGCATCGGCGCTGCTGGCGATCGTGTGGGTAATGATGCCAGGATGCGGGGAGCCTTCTGCGTCTAGATCGTTGACGGCTCGAACGGTGATTGTGCGAGGATTTGCGTCCGTTAAGGTGAGGGTGACGGTACTGAAGAAGTTAACGCCGTCAGCACTAATTTGCGTTTCAGCATCGGCAGCGATCGCCACATTTACTGCTCCACTTGGTGTGGTGTTCAGGACGATCGTGTAGGTATCGGTGGTTTCTCCTTGCTCATTAACGTCGGTGCTGCCCCCTGATTGGGCGATCGTCACGCCTGCCCCCGTCACAGGACTAGCAGCATAGCTTCCTAATCCATCTACGGTATCGGTGGCAAACCCGTCCCATTGCACGCTTGGATCAAACAAGTCGTTGGGATTGGTGTCACCAGTCGTCACGCTGGTTTTACGGCGCAGCGTATTATCTGCGGTGCTCGCTAGCCCAGTGCCCCATTCTGTGCCAGGGTCAAAGCCAATCTGCCCGATCGAATCGATAATGGTGCCGCTAGGGCCGCCCTGCCGTAGCACGATCGCATCATCTCCGTTAAACCAGCCTGCACCGCTGGTCTGGTCTGCCTGTGCCAATATTGCTGCATTGGCGCTGCTTTGGGCTAGCACAAACACATCACCCGCTGCGACTGTGCCTGTTAAGGAAATTGTGAGTCCTGCGGTCGTGGAACCATTGAAATAGTACTGCACTACGTAGTCAGCCAAATTGATCGCTGCACCTGTGCTGTTGAAGATCTCTAGGGCTTTATTGTTGCTGCTGCCCTCAATGTATTCCGAGAAAAATAATGCCATTGAAATCTCCGTAAGAGGTAAAAAGCTTAGGTCAATCGTTCAGATCAAATCGGAGCGATCGCCATTCATCGGGCGATCGCTCACTTGTAAACCAGCGTAGAAAAGCTTTCTGCGCTGGTTGCATGATCACAATTGGGTTTAGGAAATCAAAGTTATGCTATTCCAGAGGGCTAGAAGTTTAAGTGACTGCATTAGCCTGACAAGGATAAGTAGTCTGGTTTTGATTGAATAGACAAAGACGCACCGAGATTCCAGGTTAGTGACCCTGCTCAGCCTGGGCGATCGCAGATTAGGCGAAGAATTTACGCTCAATGGATTTTACTCAGGCTTTGCTAACGGCACCAATCTCTACACCATGCCATAGGGATATTAAGAAATTAATATCCCTGGTTTAATAATGCATATTTCACTGACCTAAAAAGACCGCTCAAAACCACCTGAGATGACCTTGTGTTTGAGCTATTCATTATAAAATACGGCATCTTGGTCGGGATACTGTACTTTTATCACGAAATAAGCTTAACTATATAGTTACAATCCGGCATCTTGACCAACTTACTGGAGTTTCAGTAAAGGAGCAATCGACAATGAAAAAACTGAAGTTTCGTCCACTCAACAAATTTTTGGCACTGCTTTTAGTGGGTGTGGGTTTAACACTGGGAATTGCAGCTTGCACTGGCTCCAGCACTACCACAAGTTCGCCAGCCGCAGGATCTACCGCTGCAAAAGAGCCTGTTGAACTGACTTTCGTCTCTTTTGCAGTTACCCAAGCAGCATACGAAAAGATCGTGCCGCTGTTCGCTGAAAAGTGGAAACAAGAGCATAATCAAGAAGTTTCCTTCAATCAAAGCTACGGAGGATCTGGCTCTCAAACCCGCGCCGTAATTGATGGATTGGAAGCCGATGTCGTGGCGCTAGCGCTGGCGCTAGATACCGAAAAGATTGAGAAAGCTAAATTAATTGAACCCGGCTGGGAAAAAGAAGCTCCCAATGACAGCATTGTTACCAAGTCGGTCGCAGTGCTAGTCACCCGCGAAGGTAATCCCAAAAATATTAAAAGCTGGGCAGACTTGAGCCGCCCCGATGTTAAAGTCATCACTGCTAATCCCAAGACTTCTGGAGGTGCCCGCTGGAACTTCCTGGCACTGTGGGGAGCCATTAGCCAAACGGGTGGAGATGCTGCTAAAGCTGAAGCGTTCACCACCAACGTCTTTAAGAACGTACCCATTTTGCCTAAAGATGCCCGTGAAGCCACAGATGTATTCTTTAAGCAAGGACAAGGCGATGTGTTGATTAATTATGAAAATGAAGTGCTGCTGGCAAAACAGAGAGGGGAAATACTGCCCTTTGTCATTCCTGATCCTAATATTTCTATCGACAACCCGATCGCCGTCGTCGATGCCAATGTCGATAAGCATGGTACCCGTGAAGTAGCGGAGGCTTTTGTGCAGTTTCTATTTACACCAGAAGCACAGAGAGAATTTGCTAAAGCGGGTTTTCGCGCGGTAGACGAGGGCGTAGTGAAGGACTCTATCAAAGATTTTCCTACCATTAAAAACCTGTTCACTATCACTGATTTGGGCGGTTGGGATCAGGTGCAGAAAGCGTACTTTGACGATGGTGCAATCTTTGACAAGATTCAGGCACAGGCTGGTAAATCTTAAACTCTTCCACTGATGTAGTTAAATTTTATGTCAATTTTATCTTCCTCTTCTCGTTCACGATCGCATCGCAAAAATCCTTTAACTCAGTTGATTGACTTGTCAATTCCGTGGAAAGTAACCTGGGTTTATCTCACGATCATGTTGTTTCTACCCATGGTTGCTTTGTTCTTAAAAGCAGCGACTCTCAGCCCTACTGAGATTTGGAAGGTAGCAACTAGTCCAACTGCCCTTTCTGCTTACAATGTTACCTTTGTGACTGCGTTCATCGCAGCCTCTATTAATGGCGTTATGGGTGTGGCGGTTGCCTGGGTGTTGGTGCGCTATGAGTTTCCTTTTCGCAAAATTTTGGATGCAGCGATCGACTTACCCTTTGCCCTACCCACTGCTGTTGCAGGCTTAACCATTGCCACAGTTTACAGCGAGAATGGCTGGATTGGTTCGCTGTTGGCTCCTTTGGGCATTAAAGTTGCGTTCACTCGTTTAGGGGTGGGAGTCGCGATGCTGTTCATCTCTCTACCTTTTGTAGTCCGTACGGTGCAGCCTGTTTTACAAGGAATAGAAGACGATGTTGAAGAAGCAGCGTGGTGCCTGGGGGCATCTCGATGGGAAACATTTTGGAAGGTGGTTTTGCCCCCTTTGATGCCTGCGGTGCTAACAGGCGTGGCGCTAGGGTTTGCCCGTGCAGTGGGTGAGTATGGTTCGGTAGTGTTGGTGGCAGCAAATGTGCCTTTCCAAGACCTGATTGCACCTGTGCTTATTTTTCAGCGCTTAGAGCAATATGACTACGCCGGAGCAACGGTAATTGGTGTCGTTATGCTGCTAGTTTCTTTGGTAGTTTTGTTAGGTATTAATCTCTTGCAAGCTTGGGGAAGACGCTATGACGGCTAATTTGCAACCAGATTTTGGGGTAAATCCATTGCCTCCTGCGCCTACACAAACTGGCAAAAGAGAAGCATCGCCTTGGGCAAAGAACGGGTTGATTGCAGTTGTTGTCTTTTATCTGCTGTTGTTGCTATTCGTACCCGCAGTGAGTTTATTTGTCCAAGCTTTTAGCAACGGAATTGAAGGATTTCTAGATACTCTGACCGATCGCGCGTTTTTATCTGCGGTGCGCTTAACGTTATTAATGGCAGTGGTAACGGTACCGCTCAATGCAGTATTTGGACTTTGTGCGGCTTGGGCGATCGCCCGTAACAAGTTCCCTGGACGAGCATTGCTGATTAGTATTCTTGACTTGCCCTTTTCCATTTCACCCGTTGTGGCTGGGTTAATGATTGTGTTGCTCTATGGGCGTAACGGCTGGTTTGGGCCTTGGCTGCAAGCGGCAGATATCAAAGTTCTTTTCGCACTTCCAGGAATGCTATTAGCAACTGCCTTTGTCACCTTGCCATTTGTTGCCAGGGAAGTAATTCCCACTCTAGAAGAAATTGGTTCTGATCAAGAAGAAGCAGCAAAAATTTTGGGCGCAAATGATTGGCAAACTTTTTGGAGAGTAACGCTGCCTTCAATTCGTTGGAGTTTGCTCTACGGCATTATTCTGACAAATGCTAGAGCCATGGGTGAATTTGGGGCGATCGTCGTGGTATCAGGCAGCATTGCTGGTAAAACACAGACGCTACCCCTGTTTGTGGAAGATGCGTACAAGCAATATAACACCCAGTCTGCTTATAGTGCGGCGGTGTTATTAGCAGGGTTGGCGGTAGTAACGCTGGTATTGAAAGAGATTATGGAACGTAAAACCCAAATCAAAGATGCTAAGTAGTGTTTCTTGCCAAAAAGATCGATCTTTCTAGCAAGAGTTCAATCAGACTTAGCAAACTTTGACTATTGCCTGAGTTGAAATATTGAAATAATGGTATTGCCAATGTGTACCGAACTAATTTCTTGAAGATAACGAGTTGTCAATAGCTAGGGAACTTTGACGACATTGCAGCGATTTGACTCTATAGATAACCGGCTCTAATGCCTGATTACTATCGCAAGAACTCTTGAGACAAATTGTTTTCTCCAAATCCCGAATCATTTCTACTTCATAATGATAGAGCAATCCATCGGGTTGCTCGACCCAAAGTTCTGCCTGAATTTCTCCGTTTGCACTCTTTTTTAGCAACCGATGAGAAATCTTATAGTCAAACCACTGCCAGCCATGATGTTGAATTAATTCATTCTCTAATGGCTGCAACCACTGCGGTAAAATACTCCATCCTCGGTAAACCAAATTGAGGCTTTGCAGGTCACCCGATCGCATCAGAATTGATCGGAGTGCCGATTGGTTAAGCCTGCCGTAGTAGCGACCTTCTGGCAGATCAATCAACGTAGGTGCAAACCGATGTCCACCAAAATGGCTTGTTTTCCACAAATGAACGTTCGAGTAACCCAATTGAGCAACGGTGGCGATCGCTTCTCGGTAAAACGGCAACCCATATTTAGCACAGCATTTATCGTGGCTACCATGAACGCAAACTAACAAGTCACGCCTGTCCCGATTAAGCGAGGCACTCAGGGTTAGTTGACCCGCTAAGTAGCGCTGAATCAGGGGCGCTACTTGGTCGAGATGATCTACAGTGTGTTCCCTGCATCGGTATCCTTGGCAAAAATTACCGAGTTGTTGTTCGTAAATCAATATTTGCGGGCGTAATACTGGTGGACAAGCGGAGTTTTCCGATCGTGCCACCAATAAAAAGCGAATGGGTAACCTAGATTGTCTGACAGATTCGATGCGATCGCGGAGGTTTTGGGGAATTAGCTTAGACTCAAACGCATTAGGTGTCCAAGGTAAAGGACACTCAATCAAAATATAGGTTTGACAGGGTGGAGCGCTCCCAATCAGGTCTTCTCCTGCCTCACTCGAAGCCTCTGCACAAAAGAATGGGTTCATCGCGTTTAGCTTACAAATAAGATGACATCATGATGCGCTCCTCTCTTAAAACCAATCACCTTGCATTAAACCAGACGTTAAAAGTTCTTTCTCAATCTCTTGAGATGCAATCGCGCTAATAAGTTTGCTGAAGCGCTTGTTCTATCGTTCCTAACTGTTGAAATGCCCGAATTAGCCGATTAGCTAGCGTTTCTCGCCGTTCCAAAATCATGTGTAACCGTTGTAGTAAATGAATATCTGGATCATTCGCAAGAGCAACCTCAGCCGCCTGTAAAATCTGGCTAGCATTCAGCCAAATCGTTTCATTTTCAAATCCTTGATGTGCCGAAAGTTGATGTAGATTCATATCAGGAACGGTAGCGCGTCCGGGCAGGGAGCGATCTAAAACGAGCCCTTTCAGCAAGGCTAAAAGTGCTTCATAAATTCCAAAATCATCGCAGCTATCAAATGCCTTAAACTCAATCCTACCAACCTCTGCTGGAAGGCGAGCAATTTTTGTTAAGGAAGGATTACTATCAATGAGGTCTGCTGTTTTTTTTAAGAACACCATTGCCGCTGGTCTTACTCCAGTCCGCATATGGGTACGAACCGATAAACCCTGCCAAAGTTTACCTTGATAAAACGGCGAACTGAAACTAAATGGCACAAGATAAGGACTGTAGAAGGTGAGCTTTCTGCCCCTATCAATGACTTGTTCAGGGCTTAACCCTACCATGGAAATATTTAGATCAGGGCCATAAGTCAGCATGGGAATATTGGCGGTTTGTTTTTCGGGGGAAGCTTGTCTTCTCTGAACTTCGTAAGGGTTGAGTGGTGGCGTGGGTTCATAAGCCGTATGGTAAGGATTGAAGCTGGTAAGAACGGGGACAAAGCCATACTGTGCCGCGACTTGACGCAGCAGTACAAAACTTTCGGATAGCTCGACGATCGCCCCTTGAATAGTTGGATGAATCGTTGTTCTGATTTCGATGCCTTTGGGCGCGCAATCCACGACTTTTTCAGAGTCATTAAATCGTTCAAACCCTTCGATATACCACCTCTTTTTTTTAATTCCAGCATCGCCAATGCGAAGCTGAGCATAGTCATCAGGATAGAACGGCAGCTGCTCAATAATTTGATTTAATGCTGCAAATGAAGTGCAAGAAAAATCAGCAAATTGCCCCTGATCATTAAAAAACGCGACCTCGTGTTCAATGCCAAAAGAAAACATGGATTTTCCCCCCTCATAAAATGACCCTGATTACAAACGACTAAACTTGTACAAACAGCATTACACTAATGGGACTACTTTCAATAAGGGTAAGCGATCGCTGAGCCAACAGGCAGTTTAAATGGCTCTTAGTTCTGCGTCCTTTCAATCACTAGCTCACCGCCCTCATAGGTTATCGGATCGCTCAGAAATCGGGTTATCGAAGCGTCCGATCGCATCAGCGGATTTTGCATCAGAGCATTATCGATGTGGGTACCATACGCCATAAATCAAAACCTAATCAATGTAACTTTTGGATCAAACAAAGGCACAATAGCATTATAGTATTTGAGATAGATGATAAAGATTTGCATCTGTCATCATAATCAAAAATGGTCGAGAAAGAAATAGTCCAGAAAGCATGGTGCTTCAATCAGGATCATGTATCGCCATTTTTAAATCAAATCCCGTAGAAGATTTGTATCAGTCAAATAGAGGTAAAACTGTGAAGAGTAGAATTAAAATTTGGGCAGGTGTAGGAGCTTATATCTTGGCTAGCGGCGCTATGACACTGTCCTCAGTAACGGTTTCGGCTGAGCCAATGCCCGCAGACTCAGCCCAAATGTTAATTAGCCAGCAAACGCCTGCTCTACCACCCACCGCACCGTCTGGCGGTGAGGGTGGTGAAGGCGGTGAAGGTGAAGCACCTGCATTTCAAGACAAACTCAGCGGTGAAGCTTTGACGAATGCCCTTAAAAAAGGAGGCTACGTCATTTACTTCAGACACGCTCAAACCGAGAAAGACTACGCTGACCAAATTAATGCCAAGATAGGCGATTGTTCAACCCAACGAATGCTAAGTGCTGTCGGTTGGGAACAAGCACGAACCATTGGGAAAGGGTTTGAATCTTTGCAAATTCCGGTAGGTGAAGTTTATTCCAGCGAGTATTGCCGGGCTTGGCAAACGGCTGATTTAGCCTTTGGTCGCTACGAAACGAGACCTGAGCTTAATTTCTTGCCTTTTGAAGAATACACAGATGCCCAAGTTGCCCAGATGAAGGAAACAGTCATGCCTCTATTAGCAGCAACACCTGAACCAGGAAAAAATACTGTGATTGTAGGTCATGATGACTTACTGGAAGCTGCCATTGGCATCTATCCAGAGCCTCAAGGCATTGCCTATATCCTCAAGCCCGATGGTCGGGGCGGTGTTGAGGTGATCGCAAATGTGCTTGTAGAAGAATGGGAAACGCTGTAGCTCTGACGCTACAAAAGACAAAACTTCTCTCTGTCCATAACATCAGAGAGAAGTTCTGCTGTAATGCTCTATTTATAACTATTTATAACGGGTTTACTAGAATTTAACAGGCGATCGCCACTTCCAGTTCAATAGGCTGTACCTTATCAACGACGGCTTCTCTGGTAGTTCAAAATTCATAATGATTGGGTACCCCTGCTAAGGCATATCCCTTAACTATGGTGTGACGGGCGGCAAGGACTCTGCAGGTGGCGCAGCAGGCTCTGGCTCATAGACGGGCTCTGGTTCTACATAATCGGGTTCTACAGGGGCAGGTTCAGGGGGCGCTTCGTAAGCGGGTTCGGGTGGCACATAATCAGGTTCGGGAGAGACAGGAACAGTGGAAGCAGGTTCGGGCAACGGTTCTGGTAGAGGTTCTGGTAGAGGTTCTGGTAGAGGTTCCGGAACAACCACTGGTGCAGTAGAAGGGAGAGGAGCTTCTACCGGGGTTTCTGAGGGTGCTGCCGGAGTTACAAGGTTGGGTGTAGGAGTTGCAGAATTAGATGGCGCGCTGTCAGATGGTATGCTCTGAGGCTCCGATTCTAGAATCGATTCCGCAGCAGTATTAGCAGGAGTAGGTTCATCGGCAATAGGGGCAGGCGGCGCAATGTCTACAGCTCGGCGATCGCCCCGTTCTTCTGCCTGTTGGTTAAAGTCAGAACCATCGATCGTCATGTCAACGCTGAGTACGGTGCTGCCTGCTCCACCGCTATCATTTAAACGATATTTCTCGCGTACCGTTTCTAGCACTGCTTCGTCCAATACAGTATGTCCGCTAGAATCTACCAATGTAGCGCCAACGACATTACCGTTCTCGTCATAGTCCACTAGCACCTTGACAGTACCTTCCAAATCTTCCCTTAGTGCTTCTTCAGGGTAATCCACGTCTGGACAGTTGCGGCAGGCAATTCGGCGACCCTCACCCTGATCGCGGTTAGTTTCTGGTGTACCGCTATCAGACCCGCGATCGGTGCCTGTCCTAGAACCTTCTCCTGATCCCGACCCTTCGCTTGTTCCCTCACCTGCTCCTTCACCTTCGCCAGATCCCGTGCCGTTCCCTGGAGGTAGACCAGGAGTGCCAACGGCAGCAGTATCACTTGCCTCACTTGTGCCAGAGCCTGCATTTTGCTGCTGGGTGGCTTCCCGCTCACGGCGAAGCTGCTCTAATAAATCTCTAATATTTCGCTGGGGTGCAGGTGACGGTATGGGTGACGGTACAACAGGGTTTTCTGCGGCTGCTTCCGCCTGTTCTGTAGGTTCTGGAGAAGGTATAGTGTTGGGTTCTTCTGGCTGAGGCGATGGCTCCACGAGCGGTTCGGCAACGGCAACAGGCTGGGGCGGTACAATATCCGGCTGAATTGGCTCTGGTAAGGTAACTGCTTCTACGGGGGCTGGCGCAGATGATCCCCCACCCGCATCGCTTCCCGCTAAAACTTCGGTTTCTTCCTCCAATTGCTCTAACGGTTCTTCAACTTCCGGCTCTTCCGAATCGGTGACCACGATCGCAATTTCTTCTGGCGCTGGTTCGTCGGCAGTCCAAAGCGATTTTAAGTTCAACGGCAGTAACCCGGCATGAAGCACCAAGGACGCAAATAAAGTACGGCTTAAAAGCACCTTCAGCGCCTTTCGCTCTTGTTCTCGCTTTTGGTCTGCAAATTCTGGAAGAGACATTTTGCCAAGGAGGGGTAAACTATGTCTTAATCTATCAGCTATTGCAACTATTAAGCAGCTACGGGGTTAAGTCTATGACATCAAAATCAGAATGAGATGACCAAATACTCAAAAGGCATAGTACTCGAAGCCTTGATAGAATGACTACTAGCCTCGTCTAAAGCAAACCTTCACCAGCATTCCAGTGCCTCCTAAGCCAGAAGACTATAGACCTTTCAGAGGAACCGTAGATAGTTATTTTTTATATAACTTATTGATAGAGTCTTGCAACACTGTAGAATAATACGATCGCTCGAATGCTGGCTATTTACGGCTTGCTTTCTCAGATTAAGCAACACTTGGTTGGGTAGGCAGCGAATCATAGCCAGGGTATTTGGGTTGAGTAACACTACATTTAAAGGTTCGCTTATGTTCCTGACTGATTTGTTTGCCGCAGGTGGGATCGTCATGTATCCCCTGCTAGGGTTTTCAATTTTAGCGATCGCCTTAATTATTGAGCGCTGCCTTTTTTGGTCAAAGGTCAACCGTCAGCAGCGACGGATTGTGCGCGATGTATTAGCAGATTATCAAAACGGTTCTGACAACGTTCTGCCCAAGCTTAAGCAAAACAGCGACTTACCTATCGCCCGCATCTTTATGGAAGCCTTGGAAATGGACTATGCGCCGCCACAAGCCTTTCACAATTTTCTTGAAGGTGCCATTCAAGCCGAGTTACCGCTGTTACGTCGATTCAACACAGTTTTTGATACGATTGTTGCGGCTTCCCCGCTCTTAGGTTTGCTGGGAACAGTCACAGGCTTGATTCAATCATTTGCCAACCTCGACTTAGGCAGCGTGGGGCAAGAAGGCACTGCTAGAGTGACAGGCGGGATCAGTGAAGCTTTAATTTCGACTGCGACAGGTTTAATTGTGGCATTAGTAGTTCTGATGTTTTCCAATGTCTTCCGGGGCTTTTATCGTCGCCAGTTGGCGTTGATTCAAGAATATACTAATCAGTTAGAAGCGCTACATTTTTGTCGATATCAAGAAAGACGGACAGAAAATTCTGCTGAACTGATAAGAGTAGGAGAGTAGGAAAAACTCTAATTCTCTCAGTCTTGTCTTCTCCCGATCCTCTACTTTCTCTAGCTAAAAACTATGACCATCCGCGACGAAGATCTTGACTTACCACCCCAGATTAACATCGTGCCCATGATCGATGTGATCTTTGCGATTCTGACCTTTTTCATTATGGCGACGCTATTTTTAACCCGCTCGGAAGGGTTACCCGTCAATTTGCCTAACGCCGAAACTTCTACGCAGACTAACGCTAAGCAAAAAAGAGTGACGGTGACGATTGATGAACAAGGCAAACTGTTTCTCGATCGCAAATCCATTACTGCTCAAGACTTGAAAACTAGCATTCAATCTGCAAAAGGAAATCAAGATAAAGTATTGGTCGTAATCAATGCCGATCGCACCGTCAATCATGGTCAGGTGATTGAAGTGATGGATCAAGTGAGAACGATCGAAGGAGCAACATTAGGAATAGCGACGCGACGACCGAAATAATGAATACATCTCAGTCTTCTTTGCAGCAATCACTTTTATCTAAGCGATCGCACTCTTTCCGGCTGCTGGGGTTAATAGTCGGCGTTTTGCTATTGGTCGTTTGTTCCATAGTAAGCCTTACTTTAGGTGCCGCAGATATCACCCCCAGTGTGGTTTGGAGAGCACTATTTGCCTTTGATGGTTCCACCAATCATTTGATTATCACAACGGTTCGCCTGCCCCGCATTCTGATTGCCTTGGCAGTGGGCGCAGCATTGGCAGTTGCCGGGTCATTAATGCAAGGACTGACTCGGAATGCCTTAGCAGATCCCGGTATTTTAGGAATTAGTGCCGGAGCCGCTTTCGCTGTGGTCGGCAGCACCTTTTTCTTCGGCAGTCTATCTGTCCAATCTTATACTTGGGTTGCCTTCGCAGGAGGAGCGATCGCCGCTGTTGTGGTCTATGTCTTGGGTTCGGTCGGACGCAGTGGCATGACTCCCCTCAAGCTAATTTTGGCAGGTGCTGTACTGTCATATTTAATGTCAGCCCTAACCACAGGAATTTTAATTCTTAGCCAACGCACCCTAGATGAAATTCGCTTTTGGTTAGCTGGATCGGTGGCAGGGCGCGACTTAGACAGTTTGGTGCAAGTGTTGCCTTACATCGTCGTCGGTTTAATGATCGCCTTCAGCTTGGGTAAACAAATCACGGCATTAACTCTAGGAGAAGATGTTGCTAAAGGGCTGGGGTTACGAACCGGATGGGTTAAAGCGATCGCCTCTGTTGTGGTTGTCCTGTTAGCAGGCAGCGCCGTGTCTCTAGCAGGCCCGATCGGATTTGTTGGCTTAGTCGTTCCTCACATCGTCCGGTTTTGGGTCGGTGTCGATTATCGTTGGATACTTCCCTACGCAGCAATTTGGGGGGCGATGTTGCTCTCTCTAGCAGATTTAGCGGCTCGTTTAATCATTAAACCGCAAGAACTTCCGGTGGGCATCATGACCGCTTTGGTGGGTGCGCCGTTCTTTATTTACTTAGCAAGGCGGAAAATTAAGTCATAAGTTCCAGGTTTTTAACGATATTTTTGAGAAGTTTTTGAGAAGTTTCTGATCAGTTTTTGAAAAAACAATGGCAAACAGTTGGCTGGTAATTCGGACTCAAAAATCCCTGCTCTCAATGCGGCTCGATCGCCGCGTTCCTTGGGTTTTGTTAGGTCTAATCATGATGACACTGGTGGTGATGATTATTAGCATTGGCTATGGAGAATATCCCATTCCACCGCTAGATGTGATTAAAACAATTTTAGGATTACAAACTAATAATCCTGATTACAATTTTGTGATTCATACCCTCCGATTGCCGCGAGTCATTACTGCATTCCTAGTAGGAACTGCTTTAGCGATCGCCGGAACGATCATGCAAGGGTTAACTCGTAATCCATTAGCGGCTCCCGAAATTGTCGGCGTAGAAGCGGGAGCAGGATTAGTGGCGGTGGCAATGATTGTGCTATTTCCGTCTGTGCCTATTTTATTTTTACCGATTGCGGCGTTCATGGGAGCGTTCGTTGCAGCCCTGCTAGTTTATCTGCTGGCATGGGAGAATGGCAGTTCCCCAATTCGTTTAATTCTAGTGGGCATCGGAGTGGGAGCGATCGCCTCTGCGTTCACCAGCCTGATGATTACCTTTGGTGAGATTAGCGATGTCAGTCAGGCGTTAGTCTGGTTAGCCGGAAGCGTTTATGGACGCAGTTGGGAACACATTCAAGCGTTGCTGCCGTGGCTAATTGTGTTTATTCCAGCATCCTTACTTCTGGCGCGAGAATTAAATACGTTAAACCTGGGAGATGATGTAGCGCGGGGCTTGGGTAGCCGGGTGGAATGGCAGCGAGGCTTGTTATTAATCACCTGTGTAGCTCTCGCTGGAGCTAGTGTGGCGACCGCTGGCACCATTGGTTTTGTCGGGTTAATGGCTCCTCATTTAGCGCGTCAACTGGTGGGCAATGCTCATGAAGGGTTAGTCCCAACTTCAGCCTTAGCGGGTGGTCTGATTGTCTCATTCGCCGATTTATTAGGGCGATCGCTATTTGCCCCGATCGAACTGCCCTGTGGTGTGGTGACAGCCGCTGTGGGTGCGCCTTATTTTCTCTATCTGCTCTATCGCAACCGTAATGCTTGAATATGAATATCATCACTCCTACCAGTTCTGAACCTGCCTTAACGACTCGGAAGCTCACACTCGCGTATGACCAGGCGATCGTGATCAACGATCTGGATCTAGCCATTCCATCAGGGAAAATTACCGCTTTAGTTGGCTCTAATGGTTGCGGTAAATCTACGTTGCTAAGAGGATTAGCGCGACTGCTCAAGCCTGTTAAAGGAACAGTTTATCTCGACAGCGCTTCCATCTTTAAACTATCTACCAAAGAAGTTGCAAAACGATTAGGAATGCTGCCTCAAAGCCCCGTTGCGCCCGAAGGATTGACCGTGAGAGAGTTAGTGGCACAAGGACGATATCCGCATCAAGGTTTGCTTCAGCAATGGTCGAAAGAGGATGAACGTTTCACCGAACAAGCCCTGGCAATTACGGATATGACAGAGTTGGCAGAGCGCCCCCTGGATAGTCTTTCGGGAGGTCAGCGGCAACGAGCTTGGATTGCCATGACGTTGGCGCAAAACACAGCCATTCTGTTGCTAGATGAACCGACAACTTTTTTGGATCTGGCGCATCAAATCGAGATTCTGGATTTGCTCTATGACCTGAATCAGGATGAGGGACGAACGATCGTGATGGTGTTGCATGACCTGAATCAAGCCTGTCGCTATGCCGATCAGTTGATCGCTGTGAAGGAAGGAACGATTTACGCACAAGGTAATCCAGCGGATGTGATGACTGAAACAATGGTGCGAGAGGTCTTTGGTTTAGAGAGCCGCATTGTTCAAGATCCCGTTGCCGGAACGCCGATGTGTGTGCCAATTAGCCGCAAATCGAAAGTTATACCTCAGCCAAATAAACAAAAACCAGCAAGATGACAATTACACTTTCTCAGCATAATTATCGGGCACTGTTTCAGGAAAGTATAGAGGAAAATACCTGCAGTATTGATCTATGCGATATTACCTGAAATGTCCTGAACAAAGACGATGTGCATGGGGTGAAATGCTGGCGCGATCGCTCGAAATGCTGACCCCTCGATCTGTAATTCGGCAAGTTTGATACGGCTCCCAATTATAGTTCGCAGAGAAGTACTTTAACCCGTTGCTTCTTTAAAGATGTAGTAATCTGTAACGCTCGATCGCCACTCGCTCTCTCCTCGCCAGAACGCCAGTGGGTCTGATGTCGAGCGGTAAGGGGGATAAATACGTAAACGATTTTCTGTAGCAGGAGGACTAGCAATCGCTAGTCCCAAACATAAGTGTCCTAGCGATCGGGCAAACTCCGAATGATGTCCTGGAGAACCCGCGTATGCATGGGCATATTCATGAGCAACCAATGATAGCCAATCTTGCGGCACTACCCGTCCGACATCAACCAGAAGGGTAATAGGCGTAGTGCTGAGGTTACACAATCCATCAACACCAAAACGACTTGCTAACGGAACTGCAAAGATTTGAATAGTGGGTTGATCGGTAGTGTGAACGCAATGATGACATGCTTGGAGACAGTATTGGAGCGATGCATTGACCTGATCAATGCGATCGCCGATCCAAGTACAAATAGGCGAGCGCCGATCTAGGTCAAACATCAGATCCACCATTTCTGGATCAAGTGCCAGACCACGCATCACATACAGGTAATCTAACCCGCGAGCAAAAGAATCAGAGCTATAAAGCTGCAATTTACCAACCTAAGAAGGAAAAAGATTCGCTGGGTTCAGCCGCTTCCGATGCAACCGGAGCGCCGTCGGCATCCGTAATCCGAAACTCGGTGCAGAAAGTAGCCGTGCTAAAGCCTCCAAACCGTTTTACTGTACTGGTTCGCACCCGCAAGCTAGGATCGGCAAATGAAAACCGTTCGACCGAACTCATGGTTTCGTATTCAGTGACTAGGACTAAGGCATCATCGTCATCCATGTGATACTGACCCGCAACTGGGACAACTTCAGCATAGCCTCGCTCTCGTAACAAGGTTCCTCGACGACGATCGCTTCCTTCAGGCACCAAAGCGAACACTGTCGTCCCTTCGTGGTTTTCGTCTTCCTTGTCCCAACCCATCGACCCTTGCCAAGCGACGTAAGCGCCACCGATCGCCAAGCTTGGATCAACCTCATGAATCCGACAAATTTCAATCACTTGAGGATCATTGGCACCCAAAGCTTGCACCTGAATTTCAGACTCACCCATTTCCGATCGCCTAAAAGCAAGATGATGAGTGGTTCGCTGCGATCGCCACTTACCTGTACTAACCTGGAAAAACTCCATTGCGTCCATACGCGACTCCATAACGCCAGACCATTTACTGCTTATACTATAAAGCTTCCCTAGAGCTAACGCTCTCATAGATCCCTGGCTTTTTCAAGCCAGCAGAGATTAACCACCTGCTAGCCTTTAAGGTTCATTCGGACGTGTATATAACCAACCACTTGTCAAGCAGGTGTTACTTTTGTTAACATGCCTATAGCAAGAAAGCCTGTAGCAAAAAGCGTCGCAATTCTCTGGAGAGTAAGCAAAATGGAAATTCCAGGATTAAGCATAGAGCAGCAGTTCAACCTCAAAGTTTACGAAGAGCAGGTAAAATTGTTGAGCACAGAGCAAGCGCAGACCTTTTTGCTAGAAGTCATGCGTCAACTCATGGTGAAAGAGAATGTGATCAAGCAGTTATTGAAGCAGTCCTAAAAGAATCAAGAAGATTCTTAAAAGCTGAGCATAATCCCCTAGTCAGAACTGCGCTGACTAGGGGCTGTTTTTTATGGTAAGGATTATTGCTTAGTTTCTCATAACCGAGACTGGATAGACCTTCTCTTTCTAGATTCAATAGTGTCTTGTCAACCAAACAAGGAAGTATCTTTTAACAACGAAGGAGAGCGAAATGCTTGACGCTTTTTCTAGATCTGTAGTCTCGGCAGATGCCAGCACTTCTGCTTGAAGCAGTGCTGATATTAATACCCTTAAGGGTTTTGTTGCTGAAGGTAATCGTCGCTTGGACGCAGTAAATGCGATCGCCAGCAACGCTAGCTGCATGGTTTCCGATGCAGTTGCCGGAATGATTTGCGAAACCCAAGGCTTGATTCAAACTGGCGGTAGTTGTTTTGCTCAGTGGAGTTGAACGATGACCCAGAGTCCCCTTGTTTTATGGAAGGATTATTTAGTTAAGCTTACAACTGGCTAGAGCAGGTATGATCAACCCAGTTTCTTTTCTCAAAGTCAGTCATGACAACTTCTAACGAACAAATTCAAGCTACTCTAAGCGAGCATTCTAAAGCGATCGCTCGCCATGAAAACCGATTTATAGTTCATGAGTCAGCAATAGCTCACCAAGACGCTATAGGTATTGAAATCCGTCAGAATCTCGCTCGGGCATCCCAAATTCTGGATCAAGTAGCTGCTGGACAAGCTGAAACCCAGCGGCAGATTGCTCTCACGCAAGAGCAGATTACCCTCATGGGAGAGCAGATTGCTCTCACGCAAGAGCAGAGTGCCCGCAATCAAGAGCAGATTACCCTCATGGGAGAGCAGAGCGCTCGTGCTCAAGATCTGAGTGCTCGTACACAAGAAAAGATTAACGTCAACCAAGAGCAGATTGCCATTCTCGCGGCTAGCATTACGGAACTGCGGAACACAGTTTCAGACATGGTTCGGAATCAAGGCGGTACACCTAGCTCATAGCCCAGCGAGCAATTATGGATAAACGATTTCTCAATCTATTTAACTTAACTGAAGAACAGGCGATCGCTCTTTTAGACACGCCTTATGACCAAGTTAGTGAAGATGACTCACGCTACATTGCCACTTCCCATTTAATTAATTTCTCGTCTGAAAACTCGATTCAAGCCTTAATACGTGCTGTTCAACAGACCGATCCAGCCCTAGAAAACCGCATTGTGCGGCGTAAATCGGTTGAAACCTTAGGCAGGCTAGAGGCAAAGCAGGCTTTACCCGTAATTCGGACGTGTTTGACAGACGATGACTGTTACACCGTAGAAAATGCTGTCTGGTCAATTGGAGAAATTGGCACCCAGGATGCCGAAATCTTAGAGGAAGTTGCTCAACTTTTAGAAACTTTTCCTGAAGCCGGAATGCAAGGGCTAAAAATAGCGCTCAATGATGCCAATCCAGTCGTGCATATTGCAGCAACCATGGCGCTCGGCGAAATTGGGGTTCCCTCTTTAGATATTTTAATTGAAGCCTTAGAAACCACTGATAACGTAGGATTGGCAGTTTCACTTGTCAATGCGCTGGCTTCGGTGGGAGACAGCCGTGGGGCTGAGGTATTGACGGCGTTGGTGAATGATGAGTCGGCTGATGCATCCGTGCAGGAGTCGGCAACCAGTGCCTTGTCGCGTTTGGAAATGGTAAGCCAGTACCGACGAAAGCCTCAGTCACAAAACAGGAGGGTATGAGGCGTTAGGGTCCAATTGGATCTGGCTGCAAGCTGGGTTGTGAACTTGGCTGCGAACTTGGCTGCGAACTTGGTTGATTAGATTGCAATGCATCTTTTGCTGACAAACCATCTCCTTGGGCGCCAAAAAACCATAGCACCGCTGCCGCTTCTGCCTGACTCACTGTTTTCTTAGGATTAAATAGCGTCGTGTAGCCAAACGCACGGCGAATGTTAGACAAATCGCCGTTTTGATAATCTGCTAACACCGCCCGGAGAACTTTTGGATCAATTTTGGCAGTATCTTGAAAGCCCCAGCTTTCTTTGACGGTTTCGAGAGTTGCATTGGGAAGCGATCGCTGAGTATCTACCGGAACCTTCCAAAAAATTAAATCTTCGCGGGTTAGCGGTGAGTTAGGACGAAAGTTTACTGCACTACTTTCACCCGAAAGCGCACTCGGAATTAACCCAGCGTTTGCCAAGCCTTGAATCGCTCCAAAATCAGGATCTTTAGAGGGAACATCCTTAAAGGCAGGCTGATCGGTCGATGCGCCCAGACGGATTTTCCGAGCGGGCACGTTGGCATAAATCAAGTTGTTGGCTGCAACTAGCCAGCGGGCATACTCGCGGCGTGTGATTGCGTCGCTAGGTTCAAACCCGTTAGAACTAGTGACTTGCAACGCGCCCAGATTGGTTAAGTCGGTAATGTAAGACTGAAATTCGGTTGGGACTTGGCTGGGGTTAGTCGGTTGGGATGGCGTGGTCGATGGGTTTCCTGAAGGACTTGCAGAACCGTTTGAGGACAGGTTTGCAGGAGGAATTGGTCCAATAAAGTTAGGGTCGCCTGGTTGGGGAACCGGGTTTGCTAGGGAATCATCATTTGTAAAAAGTCTAGGCAGTGCTCCGCTAGTGGAGGGCAACTTTGTTACGGCGCTGGGCGAGGGGCTAGACGTTGCGGACGGTAAACCGATCGCCACCGGATTATCTTTAAGCCGAGGATCGGGTGCAAGCGATCGCCCTACCCTATCTGCCCAAGGAGTGTTTGCACAGGCAGGCAGTAACAGAGCAATGGCAGCGAGGAGAAAAAACTTAGATGGCACGATAAAAGTAGGAATAAACATCACAGACAGAACCTTACATCCGCTCTTCCTTGATTCTAACCCTACCGTATCTGCTCCAATATGCGTAACTGAATCGTACTAAATCGCCAAGTTAGCACTCCCGCAGCAACCGCCAAACCCATCGCCAGTCCCCACCATAGCCCTACTGCCCCCCATCCCAACACCATGCCAAATCCGTAGCCGCTGACTAAACCAATGCCCCAGTAAGCAAATATTCCAATCACCATAGGAATGCGAGTGTCTTTCAATCCCCGCAGCGCGCCAACCGCAATCACCTGGATGCCATCAAAAATTTGGAACATGGCGGCTACGCCCAAAAGCACTTGAGCGAGCTCGACTACGATCGCATTTGCTGGATCTTGAACATCTAAAAATAGTGCCACAATCGGGCGAGGCATTGTCCAAAATAAGATGGCGGTACTACCCATAAAAGCCGCACCCAGAGCGATGCCCACATATCCGGCAAACCGAGCGCCTCGGAGATTATTTTGCCCCACCAATTGCCCAACCCGGACAGTTGTAGCAAACGCAATGCCTAAGGGAATCCGAAAGGTTACGCCTGCGGTTTCTAGGGCAATTTGATGGGCAGCTAAGGGCGCAACGCCAATTTGTCCAATTAGAAACGTGGTGACGGTAAACAATCCCGTTTCGACGAAGGCAATAATACCAATGGGCAAGCCAATGTGAAGTAGTTCTTGAATCATGCCGCGATCGAACTTTGGAAAACCTTGAAAGATGCCGTAAATTCTAAACTGTCGTTGGCTGCGAATATAAAGAGCGATCGCCAAAAACATGCTCCACAAAACGATCGTACTCGACCACCCAATTCCTTCCAAACCCAACGCGGGCAATCCCAATTTGCCATACATCAGCACATCATTGCCCACGATATTCAGGGGCACGCTGCAAAGCGTAATAATAATGACCGAGCGAGGCTTGGAAATCGCTGAAGCGAAGTCTTTTAGAACAGCAAACCCTAAGCCCGGTAAATAGCCCCAAACGATTGCCCGTAAATAAAGTTCGGTCTGCTCCAAAAGCTCTTGCGGCTGCCCCAACGAACTTAACAGCGATCGCATATGCCAAATCAACGCCATGATTGGCAAAGCAACCAAAATCGCCAGCAAAAATCCTTGACGAATCACCTGCCCCACTTTTTGCGGCTGTCCAGCCCCATGCGCCTCAGCCGCGATCGGACTTACTGCTGCCACAATGCCCGAACCAATAATCAGCAAAGCCCCAAAGCTAATTGCACCCAACCCCCCAGCCGCCAATGTTTGGCTGCCCAATTGACCCATCATGGCAGTATCGACAAAAGCGATCGCTGCCTGCGCCATCTGTGCCCCGGCTAGGGGAAGCGCTAAAAACAGAGAAGCGCGAACTTCAGAAATGATTTGAGATCGAATTGACACAACTATTCTTCGCCCTGCTAACGCACAACCCCAAAGTCTCGATAAAATTGAAAAGCATTACACAAACTTATCTATGCTGCCACGCGAAGAACTCCTTAAGGGTGTTGAAAATCGAGAAGCGGTCGTCCGGATCGTCGACCAAGCTGAGCAAGCCCTTAAGACTTGGGACGTTATTGCTTCTGATTTTTTGTCACCTCCAGAATTAGCCGAAGTTCAACAAGTCTTTGCACGACTCACCGAAGTTGAGCTACTGCCCTGGGGTGGATACCCTCAAGCCGAACGCCAGCGAGTGGCGATCGCCCGTTCTGATATTCCCCTAGATACATCCCAAGTGGCAGTCGCAGCCCTCGATATTGCCGGAAACTTTCTCTTCGATCAGGCAACCCACCGAGATTTTTTAGGAGCGCTGTTGGGCACAGGCATTGTGCGTGAAAAAGTCGGCGATGTTATAGTCTTAGGCGAACGCGGGGCACAGGCGATCGTCGTCCCCGAAATGGTGGAATTTTTAGAGCAAAGTCTAACTCAGGTGCGATCGGTGCCCGTAAAAACGCGCCGAATCGATTGGAGTGAGCTAAAGCTGCGTGAACCTAAGAAAAAAGAATTAACGACCACCGAAGCCTCAATGCGTTTAGATGCTGTCGCTTCTGCGGGCTTCGGCATGTCGCGTAGCAAAATGGCAGATCTCATTAACAGCGGCGATGTCCGGGTCAATTGGAAAGATATCACGCAGTCGAGCCATCAGCTTAAGTCTGGCGATTTGGTAGCCATTCGAGGCAAAGGTCGGCTAGAAATTGGGGAAGTGGCAGTAACTAGAAAAGAACGCTACCGAGTGCAATTAACTCGGTTCGTTTAAGATAAGCGGCTCTTAACGAGTGAGAGCAGCGCCCTACAATTTTTTGATTCTGCACGGTTGACGATCGCCTAGCTTGCCAGAATGCCAGGAATGGGTAGTTTATGCTTGGTCGAAAATCCTCGTTTGCAGGGATTACGGAAATGGGCTGTAAAAGATTTCAGGAAATACCTGATTTTTTACTTTGAACGGGATGATGCTACTGAAGTTCTGCGAATTCTATAGGCAACGCGAGATATCAATAGTATTTTGGACGGTGAGGTATAGGGCGATCGCCTTGTAGATTGAATTTTGGAGAAGCGATCGCCGTTTGACTCGCTTTACTTTTATAGGGGCGATCGACTTTTTAGAAGAACGCTATGCTAAGTTAACAGTGATAGTGGCAAGGTTGCACAATAGACATTAACACGCAACTGAATAAGAGTACTGCGGCTAAGTTGGCTCATCTTCAGCAAATGACGAATCAAAACCTAGAGGATGCCTGAGAAGTATTAAGGATTCTTGCACTTGCCCCCCAACCCCCCATTCTGGGGGACTTCCGCACCAGTCCTCCTTCAAAGTCCCCCAGAATGGGGGATTTAGGGGGCGGCGTCGGATAGCAATTTAGACTTCTCAGACATCCTCTTAGAAGAAATCCTCCAGCAGGCGATCGACGTGTATTATCAGCAGTTTCAAACACAGTCGAAAACTCCTATAGAAATTTTGCAAGATAACAAATTTGTTGGGTGTATTCAGGCTGAGTCAGATTTATCAGCGAACTATAAACCGCTCGTTCAAAGATTGGTGCAGGAACGGAATGTATATCGATGGAACGATCGCAATTCGTTTGAGAATCAGCACCGAAGCGATCGCTTTGTCCTAACCGCTCTTCTTTCATTAGGAAAGTGCGATCGCTTCGGTGCTGCCTATAATTTTTGGGAACCTTTTGGAATTACCCGGTTCTATACCGATGCTGGGGGAGCATATCAGCGTCATCTCCATCCCGCTTTCCAGACAATAAGCAAAACGCATACTCAAACCATTGAGCGTAAGCATCTCACCTTGCGGAGACGGATTAAACGTTTAGCCCGTAAAACGATTTGTTTTTCCAAGTCCCAGTGGCTGCATGATGCGGTCATTGGACTAGTCATCAATCGTTACAAATTTGGTTTAGATATCTAATCACCTATCCACAGGTCTAGAACACTACCGAATGCCTGACTACCCTCTATGAGCTCATACTGAGATCCCGCAAGCAATTTTTCGAGGTGCCCTTAATTCTTCAAAAATGGCGATCGCCAATCCACCCCCAAGTTTCTAATAACCTTAGCCCCACCTGCTCAAAATGCAGTTATAATGAGTAAACAAAACACGGGGCTGTCACGGTTTCGACGTTTTGGCGAACGTTATTTCGCGATGCAGGTCGAGAGCGGGCTAACTCTCGAAAATCAATGGCTCAAAACACGTACATGCGAACAACATAGTACCCTTTGCTCGTAAAGCAGCTGCGGTTGCCTAAAAACCTCTTATAGGTTCGAGCGTCTACGATCCGACTCCGTTAAGACTGTAGACCAACCCCAACGGATGCTCAAGTTTGGTTCCTTTAGTTGCAAACTTGCTAAGACTCAACTAGAGAATCCCACGTCTGGGACAATAGACGGTTCCCGCCTTGAGGATTAGATAGGCTAAACCTGTGAATGATCGGAGTATTAATACCCAGGGCGGACACGGGTTCGACTCCCGTCAGCTCCATTAATTTAAAGCAAGGTGCGTTAGTAACGCACCTTATTTTTTGACTATTTCTTCCTTTTTGTTGATCTTACAAAATCATTGCTCTAGAAAAGCCATGGAAACTGTTGCTCTCCGCTTCACCCCCCAACAAGACCTCAAGGTGGAATTAGAGGCGTTTGTAGAAAAGCATAGTGTGGAAGCCGCTTGCATTGTGACCTGTGTGGGCAGCCTTACTCAAGCCACTCTGCGGCTGGCAAATCAACCAGAGGGCAAGGTATACGAGAACAGGTTCGAGATTGTTTCGCTAGTAGGAACTTTATCTCGGCATGGCTGCCACTGCCATATGGCGATCGCCGATTCCACTGGATATACGATCGGGGGTCATCTTCTCAAAGGCTGCCTTATCTTCACTACTGCCGAACTCATTATTGGCATTTTGCCCCACCTCAAATTCATCCGCGAGTTGGATAGGGCAACCGGATACCCAGAGTTGAAGATTGAGAAACTTTAGGTCTTTAACTCTTTAATAATATTCACTGTCCCCCAGTACTTTGCTCATGAAAAAGGTGAGCATAGGGTCAATGATATTTTGCTGAAATCCTACTTTTATGCAGAGTAAAGCTTTTATGCGGAGTAAAGTTTGCTTGTTAAGAGAGCGATCGCATTGATGAACTGTCAAAGCGCATCAGTCACAAGAGGTAATTTTTCTTAGTTGATAAAAGTTGATCCACAGAGATAATAGTGAACTAGGAGAGTAACAAAAATTTTCTAACCGTTTAACAGCCAGGATTACAGCTTTACTTAAAGTCTACCTTCACAAAATCTTCACATCTTACCTTTAGTGTAGTTCGAGTTGGCGATTAACCGTAGCTATCTATACTTCGCCTATCTTCAATGGAGGTTCAGTGATGCTTACCAGGTCAAGCTCTGCTCATTAGGCTTACGGCATCAGGAAATCTTTTGGATACAACATTTCCAGATCGCGAAAGTCAAGTTCATCGAAATTTGCTCTTTTGACAACAGACCTTTTAGTCTATCGGCAGCATTTCGCTAGATGCTGTGTGCCTACTGTAAACTACCTGTCTAATCGTCATTCATCTGTAGACTACCGATCGAGATTACCGTCAATTCTTCGTCGATTGTGCAGTAGCTTGCTGCTTCACTGAACCACTCACTCGAACAAAGTCTTACCAGTTTACGAGAGCTTTTTAGGGATTTCATCTCTCTAGAAAATTCAGGTCTATTGGTTTACACAAGACACGAAATTAAACCCAACATTAGGAGTTTCAATATGGTCATGCGCGATCGCTCGAATCTACTCAAAAATATTTTAGTCATGGGCGCTGCGGGTGCCAGCTTTTTAGTTAGCCTCCCAGTCCTATCACAAACTTCTGGCGAATCTACTACTTCTGAAGAAATTGTGATGTCAGCAGAGGGAATGAAAATTTTGTGCGAAGTTACCCCTCTTAATTCGCGTTGCCCAGGTGGAGAGCAACTTGATGCAGTACCATCCATTTCAGAGCCTCGAGAAGCAGCAACTCCTCCATCTTCATTAGAACCCCAGACGATAGAACCTCAAACAACTCCTAGCACCTCTCCCGAGTTTTCAACACCTGGTGAGACAACTCCACCCAGCATTGAGCCTTCCGCCCCAGAGCCTAGCGACAGCATGAGTCCTAGTGACAAGCCTTCAGGCAGTATGGAATATCCAGGCACCACTCCAGGCTCAGCCTCGCCTACTCCTCCAACCCCAAAGCCCCAAAGCTTAACAGCACCTGACACAAACCCGGTTGAAACGACTGCCCCTAGCATGTCTCCTGGTTATCCCTCTAGCAAAGTTGACACAGCGACCAAGGGAGAGGCAGACGGACTCAGAACCGAGGCTCCTGCATCTGCTCAAACTCCTGTGGCACCGAGCGCAACTCCTCCTTCCAATCCTTCCAGTACCCCTAGCCTCTCGCCTACCTCGCCTCAGGCTCCTAGCATTACTCCCGCTTCGCCCCAGAACCCTGGTGCAGCGCCTACAACAGAAACGCCGGCAACGGCTGTCAGTACGGCGGAATTGCAAAAGTTTGCTCAAGTCATTCCGCAGTTGCAAGAGATACAGAAGTCGGCGCAACAGCAAGTTAGCGAAGCCATTGAAGAAGCGGGACTGTCAGAGGATCGGTTTAGAGAACTGTACAACGTCCAGCAATCTCCTACTGCAACTCAGACCAGCACCCCCGCAACTCCTCAAGAGCAACAGGCAGTTCAGCAGGTTGTTTCACAACTTGAGGATATCAAGAGCGAAACTCAAACTCGCAGAGTGCAAGCAGTCGAGTCTCAAGGCTTAGAACTAAATCGGTTCAATGAAATCTTGACTGCCGTGCGTCAAGACTCCGATTTGCAGCAACAGTTGCAGCAGATACTGAGCAACTAGGGTCTTAAGGTTCTAGGGTAGTTTTATTCAGGGGAGAGTAATTTCTGGCAGATGTGTCAAAAAGATCTCTCCCCTAATTGATTATTTTTACGTAAATTAAATACTCTTTCCAGTATCGTAGGATGAGCATCTGCCGTGGCTCATTGTGAAGGAGTAAAGCCATGAAAATTCTACTCGTTGAAGATGATGAACGCATTGCAGACGCGCTGGCAGAAGACCTAACTGATCAGAATTATGTGATTGATGTGGCATACGCAGGAAGTAGCGCTTGGGAACTGGTAGAAGCTTACACCTACGACCTGATTTTGCTAGATGTGATGCTGCCAGATATTGATGGCGTTAGCCTTTGCCGTAAGATTCGATCGCACAATTGCACCATCCCAATTTTAATGCTGACTGCTAGGGATACCGTGGGCGATCGCGTCTTAGGGCTAGATGCCGGAGCGGATGATTACTTGATCAAACCTTTTGATTTAACCGAGTTACTAGCGCGGATTCGTTCATTGCTGCGGCGTAGCGGTGGAGCAGCATTACCCACTATTTATGAGTTAGGTGAATTACGACTTGACCCTAGCAGTTGCGAAGTCTCCTATGGTAAAAAATTCCTAGCCTTAACGCCTAAAGAATATGGGCTGTTGGAATTATTTCTCCGCAACGGACGACGAGTTTTTAGCAGTAGTCAAATCTTAGAGCGGTTGTGGTCACTAGAAGAGCCACCAACCGAAGAAACAGTACGAACTCACATCAAAGGCTTGCGGCACAAGCTCAAAGCAGCAGGTGCGCCGACTGATTTGATTGAAACGGTGCATGGTCTGGGCTATCGGTTGAAGGGGCTGGGGGTTGAAGCTTGATTCGAGACTTTGGTTGGCGGCTCCTGTTGGCTTATTTAACGGTTATGGCGGTTATTTTTGGAGCATCAGCGGCAGCAGTTTATCTCTTTTTTGTCCATAGCCTTTACCAACAGGTCGATAATCGGTTGTTAACGCTAGCACAGTCGGCGGCTCCTAGTCTGACAACCGTTAAGTTAGAGGGCGGCGAGCATTTGGACAATCGAGCAGAAATTCCTTGGCAGGATTTATTTCGGCGGAATCGTCAGAGTTTGAGTTGGTTCAATGAACAAGGCAAGGAGCTTGCTAAACAAGGATCAATTCAGGTTAATTTGCCGCTGCGAGTTGGAATTTTAACGTTACCACGCGATCGCATTCGCACGTTCACAATTCCGGTCTACTCCCGTCAATTAGAGCAGCCCGATTTAAAGTTAGAAGGCTATATTCGTGCCAGTGAATCAATGTCTGAAATTGAGGATGTCATCAATTGGTTGCGCTGGGGTTTTGGCGTGGGCGGCGCAGTTGCACTAGCGTTAACCGGAGTGGGTGGCGTTTGGTTAGTTAACGAGTCACTAAAGCCGACCCGCCAAAGCTTTGAGCAGTTAAAACAGTTTACTGCCGATGCTTCCCATGAGTTACGCAGCCCCCTAACTGCTATTAAAACTTCAATTGATGTAATTTTGAAGCATCCTGAACGCATTCATCCTAAAGATGCTAGAAAGTTATCGGCGATCGCCAGTGCTACAAATCAAATGATTCGGTTAGTGGAAGATCTATTGTTACTAGCGCGATCGACTGCCGTTAATCCGGCATTGTCATCAGTTGAGCTAAAGCCTATCTTACTCGATAAAGTTTTGCACGATTTAATTGCCCTATTGGAGCCTCAAGCCCACTCTCGTAAAATTGCGCTCAAATCAAGTTTGGCTGCTGGACTAACAGTTTTAGGCGATACATCAAAGCTAAATCGGCTGTTTTCTAACCTGTTAGAAAATGCTTTGCAGTACACTCCCCAGGGCGGTACAGTCGCGTTAACTTTGGGACGGGTCAATCGATTTGTAGTTGTCAACATTGAAGATACCGGAATCGGAATTGCGCCGGAGCGTTTGAAGCTAGTGTTTCAACGATTTTGGCGGGCAGACCGGGCACGGTCTTACCGTTTGGGTGGACAAGGGCTAGGACTATCGATCGCCCAGGCGATCGCTCAGCAGCATGACGGCGAGATTACAGTCAGCAGCAAAGAAGGTGTAGGGAGTTGTTTTCGGGTGCGCTTACCTTTAGTGCTGCCTTTAGTGGAGTAGCCCCTACAGGAATGAACGACCGACTATGAATGCAATACAGTCAGCTAAGAGAACAATCCCCACGACTAGCAGCAATACCCGCAGAATTTTAGGAGACCACTTTGTAATAACTTGATTAACCCGCTTCAAAAGTTCAGTACTCCTACTTTGGAATGCAATGTAAATGCCAACCAGACCAATTAGCGGCATCACAAAAACTAAGTTATAAATGACTAGAAATCCTGCAAGATCTAACAAGCTGAGCTTGGCATGAGCAACTCGATCGATCGCAGCCAGATAAGGAAATGCCGTAGGAGCTTCTAAAAATGTGACGCTCATGCCCAGCAAAAAAGTATAAATCGGCTGGAGTGAACGAGGCTTGTTTGAAACTGACTGATTAAAGTCAGAGGATGAATTCAGGGTACAACCTAGATAAAGAAATGTGATACCGAGAGTGAATTGAATAGCATACCCCCACTCACCATAATTCATGAACACCGAATTAATTAATTTGGAAAGCCCCAATGTTGCTAACAAACCCACTGCCCAGTACGTTAAAAAGATGCCAGCAATGAAGGCGATCGATCGAGCCACAGGTTTAGGAGTTGTTAACAAATAAATCTGAAAGGCGGTTGCGGTTGGATTGAAACTATCGATCGCGGCGATCGCGACAAGGTAACTTAAAAGCGTCATTCTAAGAACTCCTCATGCTGGCATCTCATGTACTGCTATAAAGACTGTGGTTTACTGTTGCGGCTAGTCACTAAGCCTGTCACCAGCACGATCGCGTATCCCCACAGGAGCCATGCGCCAAAAGCACCATTGGCAGTCGACAGAATGTTTGGAAAAGCCTGCCTAAACAAATAAGTCGTTACAACATCCAGCAGCATTCCTGGAATTGCCAAATACATAGCAGCCTCTGGGCGTTGATGTGGTGGCACCTTCTGCCATTGAAAAATGACATAAACTAACAGTGGCAGACACGTCAGAGAGAACAAGAAACTACTGATCATGCTCAGATTACTAGCGGGAACAAAAAGGGTATGTCCCCATAGCCGCAATACCACTGTTGCTATCAACCAAATGAGAAAACTCATACCGAAAAAGAACCTGTAGGAGATTCGCTTGTCAAAAAGTTGTCCGTCCGACTTGGCTTCGAGAAGTTGAGAATTCTGTTGCATGGTCGCTTCTCTCATAAGAGTAAAGTAAACTAGAAACGCGAGAATTTTCTCACATTTTCAAGATATGAGGCTTTCCTCGCGTTTGTCAACCTAAATCTGAGCAATGGCTAAACTATCTGATCAAGATCCTCAAGAACCTCGCTGGCGGCTCCCGCAGCAAGCACGAAGCCGAAAGCGGTTTGAGCAAATTTTGGATGCGGCGGCAGAGCTATTTGCTGAAGCTGGATATGACGCTGTGACCGCCGACGATATTGCAGCACGGGCAGATACCTCTGTGGGGGGGCTGTACCGCTTCTTCCCGGATAAATTGGCAATCTTTCATGCTTTAGCCGATCGCTATTTCAACCAATTGCGGGAACTATTTGCAGATCTACATACGAGCGATACCACTTCGCTGCCGCTTGATGATTACATTAATCACTTAATTGATGCCTTTGATCAATTCGTTGCAGCAAACCCTGGATACCGATCTGTCTTTGCTCAGTCTCGTCTTATTTCTAAAGAAATTCTGACGATGGATACTGCTTTTAACCAAGAAATTGTACGGCAGCTAGCAGACTCTTTTGAATTCCGTAATCCTTTACTTGAAGCACGTCAACGAAACTTAATTGCAACAGTGAGTGTTGAAGCCGCAAGTGGACTTGAAATATTTTCGCTGACTGGCGATCGCCACTTTCGTCAACAAGTTTTAGGAGAAACGAAGAAATTGCTGATCATGTATTTAAGACAGTATTTTCCAGACTAAGTACCCTGCTAAATTGCATTAAATGAATTGCATCAAACGAATAATGTTAATAGGATATAGAAAAGGGAAGCAAAAACTGCTCCCCTCTCTTTAAATCGATTAGTTCATTCCTTGACAACGTTTAAGGGGATGCCTCTTTAACATGAGAAACAATTCCCAACTTCTCCAAGCCCCGAATGGTTAGCCAAGTTACATCAATCTCCCACCACTGCAACCCATGCCGAGCAGAATGTTGAAAGGCATGATGGTTATTGTGCCAACCTTCACCGTAAGTTACTAAAGCAACCCACCAGCAATTCGTGGAGCGATCGCCCGTCTCATACGTGCGATATCCCCATTGATGACAAGCACTGTTCACAAAACAAGTGCAGTGGAATCCAAAAAACAATCTGACGAAAGTTCCCCATACGACGAAAGACCAGCCCCCTATCAGGTACAGCCCAACGCCTAACGCAACTTGAAGGAAGATATAGTATTTATGGCAAAACTGATAAAACGGATCAGCGGAAACATCTTGCGTATACTTCGCTAACTCCGTTCGCATCGGCACATCATGCATCAGCCAACTAATGTGGCTCCACCAAAGTCCCTGAGTCGAGTTATGCGGATCTTGCACTTGATCAGAATAACGATGATGCATCCGATGAAACCCAACCCAACCCAGTACACCTCCTTGTCCGGCTAATGAGCCACATAAAATTAAGAAATACTCCAGCCATTTTGGAGCACGAAAGCTACGGTGACTGACCAGCCTATGAAACCCTAACGTAATTCCTAAACCCAACGTAACCCAATGTAAAAAAACTGCTACTCCGACAGCAGCCCAGCTAAAGGTACCTGGTAAAAAAGCGAGCAGTACACCCAAGTGAAGCACAACGGTAGCGGTAATAACGTTCCAGCGAGGGCGCGGTAAATCAAGTATTTCAAGGGTCATTAAGAGAGTTCGGTGATTCCGATAGTAAAGAACAAGGGAAGAATTCTTCCCAGCGATCGCGCACTTGCCGATAACATTCAAGCGGAGACAGATTGGAATTGCGAAACCAGTTCACTTCAACCTGTCGATCTGCATAAATCAACAGCATAACGTCTCGATAGGGATCATAACGTTCAATTGACCGAACCAGAGAAGGGATAGTGCCACTATCGACCCCAAATTCTAGCAAGCCCGACTCAACCGCATACTGAGGAATAAATTGAGTCTTGAATTTCCAAAGATGAAGGTAAGAGACTGGCACAGGAGGCGGTTCAACTTGACACACCACCAAGCCTGTTCCCACACTCTCAAACCCAGACCAGGCATAGTAACCAATCACCGCAGCATTACTGCGAATGAAAGCGTTTTGCCAGCACTCATTCTCTTGCCGACGATCGCCCCGAGCGCGATCGCCAAATCGATGAACCATAATTAACTTCCATAATGAGTTGGAGAGATGGATAAAGTAGATGCGCATCCAAATCGTTTCAGAGAAGCATCTCTTCTGACTTCTCCAAGAGATGGGTCAGCGAACGATTACAGGGAGTCTCTAGCAAAAATGCCTAGAATCCACATTTAAAAACATTAGGTCAAATCAAGAAGTCCTCAGCGCGTCTTGATCGGCGACGACCCAATGACCAACGCGATCGCCGTCTTGCTTTATGGGGTTGCAAAATTTCAGTCTTCATCCGTGCCTCGCAGATGGGTAAGAGGTACATGGATCGGCGGGCATTCTGACTTAGAGAGGCTGACTGGCGCGCTGCTTTGCAGATACCGCAAGGGTCGCCCTCTTCACAGTTGCGGGACAGCGCTGGATTTTCACCAAACTTTCCCCATTACTTCCAATAGATGCTCACCATTGGAACCGATACTCGTACACATAATACGATATGATCGCCCCAACATCACAGCGAAACCAATTCTCGTGACCTTAAGTTTGATTTTTATAGATAGTTTTAGATAACTTTACAAGTTAAACTCTATGAGAAAAATAATTGCTTGCTTTAGCTTAGCCTTAATTCCCTTAATTCTACTTTTATACTTGTCGTCGCCTGTGAATGCTCAATCGTCCTCTGATCTCAGCCCACAATATAGCTTTCTGTTCTGTCGAGCAGACGACAGTGTTATGGAGGCAACGTTCAAGGTTTCTCCAGACGGTATAGACATTCTTGGGTTTCAATATCTTGCTAATCGTCAGCCGTTTGGTTTTAGAGGAACGTTCAACAGTTTTGTTGAGCAGCAGGATTATTTCTCTTTACCTGTAGAGATTAAATCAGACGCCAATCCAGATAATACCCCAGTAACCTTCGTTCCAAGAAGTGGTCCCTCAAATTACATTCAGGATCTACGGATTTATCAGCAGTCTAAGGGTCCTGAAAAGTTTGTTATTGCTGAGATAGATACAGACGGTAATGAACAAAGCTTCCGTGAATTTACGAACTGTGGAGTCAGAAATCTAGCGCTCATCAAGCGATCGATTTCTGAACGTTCTCTTGATGCCTATGACTGCCAGTGTGTACAGACTAGCGGCAATCGAATGGCGCTATCAGTTCCGTTTACCAGCTTAATTGATCAAACAAAGAAATCGTGCAAGTACAGTCGAAGTGGTGGAGAATTAACCTGTAGAAAGCTATAAATAAAGTTCTTGTTTGTACATTCCCATCGCTTAACTAAATACTATTACATCACTTAGCTCTGCTTCGATATCCGTTAAACGCTGAACATTGAAAAAGGTTGAGAGCCTGTCTGCAATCTACACATCGCCGGAAACAACTCCAATGAACGATGGATAAAGTCAAGCTCAAGACCTACTCTAAATCCAACGATAAAGTCAGGTTTCATTAGCCTAGTCGAAACATTTCGCCAAAGTTTTACTTCAAAGGAATCTCACAATGAACCAACTGCCGAGTGGAGAGCACTATCTCTACCAGCTTTTTAGCTCAATTGAATCAGGCGACTTGACCGTGACTAACCCGCAAGGTCAAAAATTTAACTTTGGCACCGCTGGCACTTTGCCCCAAGTCCATCTCAATATCCACAATCCTAAAACCTACGATCGCATTCTGACCTACGGCGCACTCGGTTTTTGTGAAGCCTACATGGAAGGTTGGTGGGATGAAAAAAATGATAATTTAGTCGAACTTATTGGACTGTTTTATCGCAACGGAGTGTACAACAAAGTTAATGCTCAGTTTGCAGTTAAGCTTGCATTCAAAGCCATCACTCAGAGACTTTTAACTCTGCCTACAGTGATTCAAAATAGCCGCAGAAATGTTCAGCATCACTACGATCTAGGCAACGACTTTTACCAACAATTTCTTGACCCAACGCTAACTTACTCCTGCGGCTATCGTTTGCATGAAAGCGACACGCTGGAGCAAATGCAAAACCAAAAGTATGAGCTAATTTGCCGCAAACTGTCACTCCAGCCTGGAGAGTCATTGATTGACATTGGCTGCGGCTGGGGTGGAATGCTGATTTATGCTGCCGAGCATTATGGCATTTTAGGAACAGGCATTACGCTGAGCCTAGAGCAAGAGAAGCTAGCAAAAGCGCGAATTGAGCAAAGAGGCTTGACAGATAAAATCAAAATTGTGCTGGCAGACTATCGAGAGATTCAGGGGCAATACGATAAGTTTGTCAGCATTGGCATGTTTGAGCATGTGGGCAAGGGAAATTTTGGCACCTTCATGCACAAGACAGCAACATTACTGAAACCCGGTGGAGCAGGAATGCTGCATACGATCGGCACAACCAGCAAAGAACGGAATGGAGCCTGGGTTGACAAATATATTTTTCCAGGAGGCTATGCCCCACAGATTCATGAATTAGCCCAAGAGATGATGGCGGCGAAGCTAACTCTTGCCCACTGCGAAAACCTCAAGCCCCATTACGCTGAAACTTTAAAGCTGTGGGCAATGAATTTTACCCAGAATCGCTCAGAAATTGCGGCTCTTTCTCCTACTTATGACGATCGCTTTTTGCGCATGTGGTATCTGTATTTACAGTCGTTTGAGGCTTCTTTTAGGTATGGCGCACTGCATGTTTATCAACTGTTGTTTTATCCAGGAAAGCCCTGGCAGTTAAGCGTACCGCTTGATTTCTCTAAGCCCGTTGAGAAGGTCGGAGCGATCGCTGCTCGATAGCAACTATCCCAATCGGCTTAGTTTAAGAGATTCTGCCTAGAAATGCAAAAAAGGTGCGTTTAATAACGCACCTCTAGGAATAACTCATCAACCTTTTTAGAAATGACTAAGCTTCACAAGTCTCTTGCCTACGCTTCTTTTTGAAGCGGAGAGCCGCTAACCCTGTAATCATCAATGCACCGATTGTCGCAGGTTCAGGAACCTTTCGGGTTGGTGGCGGTGGAGTAACAGGAGGAACAAACAAAATAGATTTACCCGTTCCACTGGTACCTAAGGATGTTCCTGAAATACTTTGGTAGCGTACACCCAAGTTAGATAGCGAGAAACTATTGATTGCACCATTCAGGGTAAGGCTTGCCAGAAAGCTTCCTTGTTGAAACGATCCAGGTAGCGACTGATTGTTGTTCACACCGCCGTTCTGTCCACCCTGACAGGTGTTACCATCGTTGTAACATACATCAATATCCCCAAATTGATTGGGAAGGGATCCATTTAGGTGCCCGTTGGTGAATAAGCCGGAAGAACTCGCGGCAGTTTCTTCTTTATCAGTATTAAATCCCAAACCGGAAACTCTAGAACCAATTGCGCCACTAGACGTGTTTTTAAGCACAATCTCAAACTGAGCAATCGTTTGCGCTACCGTCGTTGTGACAGCGCTTTTCCCTTTGCCTGTCGTAGTGGTGCTTGAAGTGGGAGCAAAGCCCAGAAACTTGAATGTGGCTTCTGAGGTTAAGCCTGAAACAGTTTGAGTGGAAACGTTTCCGTCAAATTTCACAGTGAAAGACTTGTTAAGGTCTTCAGTGCTTACTCCTACAGTGTTATTGGTAAAAGAAAAGGCTGATGCAGAAGAGGCAAACCCAGTTAAACAGATTGAGGCGATCGCCAATCCCGACAATCCAACTGTTAGATTTTTCAATGACTTTGACATAGGTGTTTAGGGTTCCTTATCTAGTAACTTGGGAAACAGGTAGAACATTCTGACTCAGTACTAGACGATGGGTATCGAATAATACTCAGACAATTGTCCCCATACTGACACAAGAACTAACTAACTATATTCTTTTTACAAAAACTTTATCTAGCGTTTGCCTGCCAAGATGATTTCTGACAGATGAGTCAGAAATCAGTAAAGCCAGATCTTGACAAAGGCTTTTGTTTAAGCATTCGACCGAAAGCGTGTCCACAAGAGCCGAGCGATTCGGAACAAATATTTGTTTTTTGAAGGAACTCTTAGTCAGGGACAGACCTTAAGCAACATCGATTCGGTAGATTACGCCCTTATCACTGTCGCTGGAGAAATTCGTCAGATAAAGGTTGTTCTTTTCATCTTGTCCAAAGGTAGAAATGAGATAGGGAGAATCTACAAGCAGTTGATTTTCCCAGGTGCCAGCGGAAGTTTGGCGGAGTCCCCAAACTTTGCCGCTGACAAAATCGCCGTAGACGTAGGTACCTTGCAGCCCAGCGATCGCATTCCCGCGATAAACATAGCCACCTGTAATAGACCGCCCTTCGTCACGGTCATAGACAAAAACCGGGGGCGTTAAGCCTGTTTTGTTAACCACTTTGCTGTCATCAGGATAAGGCGTGTTGCCCTCTAATAAATTCCAGCCGTAGTTCTGTCCGCCAGCGCTGCCGGGTTGAAAGTTAATTTCTTCGTAACGATTTTGCCCAACATCGGCAGTGTAAAGGTTCCCAGTAGGCGCATCGATCGAGAAACGCCACGGGTTACGCAATCCTAATGACCAAATTTCATCGCGCACATTATTTTGGGGGTCGCTGGCTGCGCCAAAAGGATTGGTGCTCGGAATGGCATAGGGATTGGCGCTCGGAGATTCCACATCAAGGCGGAGGATTTTGCCTAAAAGGGATTGAGGATTCTGAGCATTGCCATTTGGGTCACCCCCGCCGCCGCCATCGCCTGTTGAAATGTAAAGGTAGTTGTTGGCATCAAAGGCAAGCTGTCCGCCATAGTGGTTTTGAGCACCCGGATGAGGAATGGTGAGCAGAATTTGTTCACTGGCTTCAATGGCATCGTTAGGATTGGTAGCACTAGTTTGGAAACGAGAGATCACGATATCTCCGTTTTTATTGGTGTAGTCTACGTAAAAGCGACGAGTGGTGGAATAACTCAATGGAAAGGCAACACTAGCAAGTCCTTGTTCGCTAGCAGTAGAAACGCGATCGCTAATATCTAAAAAAACTTTAGGTTTGCCGTTCTCAATAATTTGAATTTTGCCTGCTTTCTCCGTTACAAATAGGCGATCGCTGCCATCGCCCGCATTCGTTACAAAAGTGGGTTCTATTAACCCTGTTGCTACTGGAGTTAACTTAATTTTAGGCAGATTGGCAAGAGGAAGGGGGAGAGAGGAAGGGTCGCCGCTCTGGATAGAAGTAGCAGTCAGGATAAGGCGATAACGGGTATTACTTTTGTTAGAGAAACTGCGAACGTAGTAGGTGCCACTGTCCAGGGTACGGTCGATCGCTTCTGACCGTTTGCCCCGCAGCGCCGAGGTTTGCAGAACTTTGCCCTGGCGATCGAGCAGTTGCACATCAGCATTGCGTTTCAGCTTATCCATCACTAGGCTAAAGCGGCTGCGGCTTTTGAGCGTGACTCTGTAGTAATCCTCTGGGTCATTTCCTCCGACCGAGTTTCGTAGAACTTGGCGGCGATCGGACAAATTAATTTTTGTCGCCGTCTTTAGAGTGTTGCCTACATCTTTTGCCATGGTCGTGCCCCAGCGCGTCGTTTCAATTAACCTGGCTTCAACCCTTTTGATTTAAGCCATTCCTGATTAAACAACCTCGACTGATAGCGAGCGCCACCATCGCAAAGGACTGTAACAATAGTGTGTCCTGCACCCATTTGTTTAGCCAAGGCGATCGCCGCACCTACATTAATGCCAACCGAGCCACCCATAAATAAGCCATCCTCTCGCATCAATTGATACACCACCCGCAGTGCCTCGGGGTCATCAATTTGTATGGCATCGTCGATCGGCACCCCTGCCAAATTCGCTGTCACTCGACTATTGCCAATTCCTTCCGTAACAGAACTCCCCTCAGCATGAATTTCTCCAGTTTTCGCATAGCTATATAAGCCGCTGCCCATCGGGTCTGCCAACACGCATTTCACGTTGGGATTTTTCTCCTTAAGCAACAGCGCTACGCCTCCATAGGTTCCCCCAGTTCCAGTAGCCGACACCCAAGCGTCAACCTTGCCTTCAGTTTGCTGCCAAATCTCCATCCCAGTCGTTTCGTAATGCGCTTGTCGGTTGGCAAGGTTATCGAACTGGTTTGCCCATACCGCGTTTTCCATTTCCTCCGCCACTCTGCCCGACAACCGCACATAGTTATTAGGGTCTTTGTAAGGGACTGCCGGAACCGTCCGAACCTCTGCACCCAGCGTTCGCAGCAAGTCAATTTTTTCTTGAGATTGCGTGTCTGGAATAATAATTAGGCACTTGTAGCCCTTAGCATTGCAAATATGGGCTAAGCCAATCCCTGTATTGCCTGCGGTGCCCTCTACAACTGTGCCACCAGGCTTTAGGATTCCTCTTTTTTCTGCATCTTCAATGATGTAAAGAGCAGCCCGATCTTTAACCGAGCCACCCGGATTCAGGAATTCTGCCTTACCTAAAATTTCGCAACCCGTTTCTTCGCTAAAGCTATTTAAACGAATTAGGGGCGTATTGCCCACGGCACCTACAAAACCTTGTCTAATGTCCATATCAATTTCCTGATTTCTGCCCCTGACAAGATTCTAAGGCTTTGTCGGAGTTATGCCCTCATTCATCAGGGGAGATGGCAAAGCACCACGTTAATCTTCTGTTATTTCTACCAAGTCTTCTAAGGTAGCTTCTAAAACACGGGCGATTTTATAGACAATTGATAAGTCAACAGTATTGAGAATGTTTTGAGAGTAGTCCTCGACGGTTGCATATTGAACGCCAGCATAATTGGCGATCTCTTCAAGCGTCCAGCCTTTTGCGTCTGCCAACTCTTGAATTCGTAACTTAACATGACCCATAACGATAGGAAAAGAATAGATGAATTGGGCAGACTCAGATCTATACATTTATAGTCTAGAATGACCGTAGTCATACCGATTGAGTCGCTTAATGTTCTAGGGATTGGTCAAGAAAGCGATCGCTTTGTTAAGTATTTGTAACTGTTATTGTGCTCTTGCCCATAAAACATTGCCTACTGGGATTAGTAGTGTAGAGTAAGTAAATCTAAAGAAATTCTTAAGCCGGAGGTTGTTATGAGTCCCAGTATGCTACGTCAGTTTTGGTCACTCGTTGAAACAATCTATTCGGAAATTCCTTTAGCCCTGGATGACAACAGCCTGATCCAGTGGCTATTGCGACAGATGCGTGCTCGTCGCCTCCTCAATGCCGAGGAAACTGATCTCCTAGTTCACTATATCCACGATCGCCTGCCTCTAATTCGCGAATTAGAACAGACAGCCTAGCATAGCAAATCTCAGTCTGTCGGGTTTTCATGGCAACGTGTTAATTTAAAATTATTATTAATTCCAACTTAAGAAATCAAACCAAAGGGAGATGCGTAGATGAAAGTTACGTTCCTCCCTTTTTTATTATGTGATGGCAAGATGTGAAGTTTGATACAAAAGAAAGTTAAAAGAAGTGGAATGTTAGGGGAGCCAGAAGAAATCTTTCCAGAAGCTTCTAGTCAACCTTCTGGGTGCTTCCGTTGAATTGTCTTAACAGTCATTTATTTTGGTCGAGTAAATGAACTATATTGCTTAAGCAGATTAGAACAGAAGACTTTTAGGCTTTTCTAGAATGATTCTAGAAGCATTCTTGTTTGAGATAGTGTCCGTTTTAGTTTTATTGGATTGATAAGTGAGTAAAACACCTATGTATAGATGGAGTTCTGTGCTGCTAGCAGCAACCCTTTCAGTAGCGGCACTAGCGGGCTGTACAACAGCTCCGACGGGCATATCTGGTTCGCCCGCTGCTGATGCACCCGCAGCTGCGGGTGCACCCAGTCGCTTAGACACCATTATTTCTCGGGGCAAATTAATCTGTGGGGTAGAAGGAACTATCCCAGGATTCAGCTTTGTAGACTCCAATGGTCAGTACACAGGCTTAGACGTAGATGTTTGTAAAGCCGTCGCCGCTGCTATCTTTGGTGACCCCGAAAAAGTTGAATATCGCAACTTAGATTCCACTGCTCGCTTCCCGGCTGTGACTAGCGGCGAAGTCGATATGCTGGCGCGTAACACGACTTGGACGGCTAGCCGCGATGCTGCAGGCGGTAACGGCTTAGAATTCGCGCCGACAACTTTCTTTGATGGGCAAGGCTTGATGGCGACCACAGCGAGCGGCATCAAATCTTTCAAAGATCTAGACGGCAAAGCAGTTTGTGTCGAAACTGGAACCACGACCGAATTGAACCTGGCAAGCCGCGCAACTGAAGCTGGCATTAAGGTTAATGAAGTGAAATTCCAAGATTCAAACGCGAACTTCGCGGCGTATCAAGAAGGGCGCTGCGAAGCAATTACAACCGATCGCTCTCAACTAGCAGCAAAGCGGACTTCTCTTCCGAACCCAGCAGATAATATTTTGTTGGAAGACGTTCTTTCTAAAGAACCCTTGGGCCCTGTTACTGTCAATGGCGATTCACGCTGGTTTGATGTCGTTAAATGGGTGACCTACGGGCTCTTCCAAGCCGAAGAGTTTGGGATCACTCAAGCCAACGTAGAACAGAAAGTGAACGATAACAGCCCTGATGTCAAGCTCTTCTTAGGCGGAGAGAAGGATTTAGGCAAACAGTTAGGCTTGCCGAACGATTACATGGTTAATGTCATCAAGGCAGTCGGGAACTACGGCGAAATTTACGAGCGCAATATTGGTTCTGGCTCTGCCCTGAAAATCGATCGGGGCTTAAACAACCTCTGGACTGAGGGCGGCTTGATGTATTCTCCCCCATTCCGCTAAAGCGGCAGAGACGTTTTAATAGAGCGTCTCTTTCAATCCTGCGAGAGACGTTCTCAGCGAACGTCTCTCTGCTCTGACTCAAAGACAAGAAAGGTAATTGGCAGGAGCCGACCTATGGATGGCAGCGAAAAGGTTCCTATTTGGCGAGATGAGCGCTATGTGCAAATTGCGTTTCAGGCGATCGTATTGCTCATTATTATTGCTGTGGCGCATCTCTGTTTCAGCAATATGCTTAACAACCTGAAACAGCAAGGACGACAGTTTAATTTTGGGTTTTTGCTCAGTCAGTCAGGTTTTAATATTGGAGAAACGCTGGTTCCTTATGACACCACATCTCCTTACTACTGGGCGTTTTTTGTTAGTTTTTTGAATGCCTTGCGCTTAATCTTGGTAGGGATTGTCGCTACGACGGTGCTGGGCGTTGTTGCCGGGATTGCCAGCTTTTCAGATAACTGGCTGCTGCGCAAATTAAATTTGGTTTATGTCGAAGTGGTTCGCAACACGCCGCTTTTACTTCAGTTATTTGTTTGGTATTTTGCAGTATTTTTTGGGTTTTCAGATAAAGGTAAAACCTCCCAGCTACCCGGTTCAATTTTTGTCAGTAAGAAGGGAATTGTGATTCCTTGGCCAGCAAGTTCGCCATTGCTAGGCATTTTGTTAGGAATTTTGCTAGCAGGAGCGATCGCAGCATATTTTATTTGGAAGCGCCGCATCACCCGCATGGAAGAGCAGGGCGCATCGGGTCAGCAAGAGCAACTTATTTTACTTAGTATGGCGACGGTAGGTCTTTTAGTGGTGCTGTTTGGGCTGGGCTGGGAAATGCCCAGAATGGCAGAAGGCAACGTCGAAGGCGGCTTACGAGTGTCGGTAGAGTACGGGGCAATGTTATTTGGGCTCGTGTTTTACACAGGCGCTTTCATTGCCGAAATTGTGCGGGCAGGCATTCAATCAGTCTCTAAGGGACAGTGGGAGGCTGCTCGGGCTTTGGGGTTGCCGACCAGTTCGGCGATGCGGTTGGTGGTTTTTCCCCAAGCGCTACGAGTGATTTTGCCTTCGTTGAGCAGTCAGTACATCAATCTGGCAAAGAACTCTAGCTTGGCGTTGGCGATCGGTTATCCCGAAATTTTTGCGACGGCTCAAACGACGCTAAACCAGTCAGGACGACCCGTTGAGGTAATTCTGCTGATCATGGCGATTTACTTATCCATCACTCTATTTATTTCATTGGTGATGAACACCTTAAACCGTTTGGTGCAGTTTAGAGAACGGTAAACCCTTAACCTGATCCAGTTCTAGGTCTTAGATTTAGTTTTGAGAGTAATTGCTGCCATGACAACTGCCCATCCTTCAACTGCTTCACCACCGCCTATTGCTCAAGTAGGGGCGATCGCCTGGGTTCGCAAAAACTTATTTAGCAACTGGTTCAACACCCTGCTTACTCTCGTTTTGGTGCTAGTGCTGAGTAGAACCTTGCTAGGGTTTTTGTCCTGGGCAACGACACAAGCCAAATGGCAGTTAATTCCAGCCAACTTGTCATTGTTTTTTATTGGGCGCTATCCCGTGGGTCAAATGTGGCGTATTTGGAGCGTTTTAGCTCTAATCGCGGCTCTAGGGGGATTTAGCTGGGGAGTGTTATCCCGCAATGTGCCTCGACTCTTTAGCCGGACGACGCTGATTCTGTTTGGATTAGTGGCAGCGATCGCCGTTCTTATGCCTACCCCTGTACCGTTCCGAATTTTGCTATTGGCGATCGAGGGTTTAGTGCTGGCAACCACCTGGGGCGGACGCATTGCCGGACACCGTATTCCCAAGCTGGGACAATGGCTGGCTTTTGCCTGGTCGTTCTCCTTTCTAATCGTCTGGTGGCTGATTGCTGGTGGTCTAGGACTAACGCCCGTAGGAACCAGCAACTGGGGTGGCTTAATGCTGACTGTGTTCATGGCTGTAGTCAGCATCTTGTTGTGCTTTCCCCTAGGAATTTTGCTGGCATTGGGGCGACAGAGTAGCTTGCCTGTCATTCGCGGACTTTCAGTAGCGTTTATTGAGGTGGTGCGGGGCGTGCCGCTCATTGCCCTACTTTTTGTGGGTTCTAATATGATTCCGCTATTTTTGCCCCCTAGCATCCGCCCTAACTTGGTCGTTCGAGCCATCATTGGCTTAACGCTGTTTAGCTCGGCATATCTAGCAGAAAATGTCCGAGGCGGCTTACAGTCAATTCCAAGAGGGCAGTCGGAGGCAGCCAACGCATTGGGCTTGAATCCGGGGCTAACTACAGCACTCATTGTTTTGCCTCAAGCACTCAAGGTTTCGATTCCGGCAATGGTGGGTCAGTTTATTAGTTTGCTGCAAGACACAACCCTGGTTTCAATTTTAGGGTTGTTTGACCTGCTAGGCATTAGCCGCACAGTTTTGGCTAACCCACAGTTTATTGGACGTTATGCAGAGGCGTACATTTTCATTGGCATTATTTACTGGGTTTTTTGTTATGCCATGTCTGTAGGCAGTCGTCAGATTGAAAAGCAGTTGAATACAGAGCATTAAAAATACAGAGCATCAAAAGTACAGAGCATTGAATGAGAGCACTAATCATAGAGCACTAACATAGGGAGAATGAGTAGGATGACACAGATGCAAACAGACGAGATGGCAAATGGTGCAGTGGGGTCAGAGGCAGTCATTGTTGCCGACAACGTGGAGAAGTGGTACGACAATAATTTCCATGTTCTACGCGGAGTTAGCCTGACGGTGACTAAGGGTGAAGTCGTGGTTGTCATGGGCCCGTCTGGGTCAGGAAAATCTACTTTTATCCGCACGTTCAATGCATTAGAACGTTACCAAAAAGGCAGCATTACCATTGATGGCATTCTTCTGTCCCATGACCTCAAAAATATTGAAACCATTCGGCGTGAAGTGGGCATGGTGTTTCAACAGTTTAATCTGTTCCCCCACTTATCAGTGTTGCAGAATGTGATGTTGGCTCCCATTTGGGTGAGGCGATGGCCCAAAGCAAAGGCTGAAGCAGAAGCGCTACGGCTGCTAGACCGAGTAGGAATTCTGGAGCAGGCGAAAAAGTTTCCGGGGCAATTGTCGGGCGGACAGCAACAGCGTGTGGCGATCGCTCGTGCTTTAGCAATGCAGCCCAAAATCATGTTATTTGATGAACCCACTTCAGCGCTTGACCCTGAAATGGTGCGGGAAGTGCTAGACGTAATGAGAACACTAGCAGGTTCGGGCATGACTATGGTCTGCGTCACTCACGAAGTGGGGTTTGCTCGCGAAGTTGCCGATCGCGTCGTGTTTATGGATAGCGGTTTGTTGGTAGAGCAAGCCACGCCCGATAATTTTTTCAACCATCCTAAAGAAGAAAGAACTCAAAAATTTCTGTCACAGATTCTCTAGAAAGGTAATCATAGATCTATTTGCTGATAGATCTCGACAGGAATCGCCCCTATGACCACCGATCGCTCTCCCTCGTCTAATCAATCGATTACCGATCGCCTCAACCTCAAAAACCTTCGTCTCGCGCTGCTGCGGCTGCATAAGCTCTTGCTTGATGGTGAACGTCGTGCTTACGAGCAAACGCATGGGCGCGTTAGCCCTAACGAGTTATTGCGCCTAGTGATGCATGACGAATGGTTCGACTGGCTTCATCCTATTTCTCGGTTAGTGGTTGAAATTGATGACTTGCTCAAAGCCGAAGAGGTAGAGATCTTAACCCACGCAAATGGCTTAGTACTTCAGGCTAAAACGTTGCTCAACCCTTCAGAAGCAGGCAACCTCTTTGAGCAGAAATACTACACTGCAATTCAGCGAGAACCAGACGTGGTGTTAGCTCACGCTAGCTTGATGGAGTTTTTAGAAAATATTGTTCAGAAGCCGTCTTAAGTTAGCAGCACTAAGCTAGCGAAGGACTGTTGCTTTTGTCACACTTCTTTATACTTGACCAACGTACAATTGTATGTATCAAGATGCGTATTGAGGTGTTTGATATGGCTCTGATCAGTCGCGTTGAAATTCGTTTGTTAGATTCGATTAAGGGCGGCATGGTTGAATTCTATACGCCTCAGTCTAGTCATGAAACGGTGCTAGCACAAGTTCCGGCACACATGGTTGATGATTTGTTTGTCCATCATTTTCAAACCGATCAACTCTTAGTCGTCCGGGGTAGCATGGTGCTAGTGGTGTTGCAAAATCGCCAGTATCAATACATTCCTTTAAGCGATCGCCATCCCACTGTCGTCACCATTCCCCCCGGAGTTCCCCACGGAGCCATCAACCTCAACTCAGAACCTTGCGTCTTAGTCAACGCTGTTCTCCGTCACGGGGCTGCTCATGCCAAAGACTATCGACCGCTTAAAAAGCCTTTCCCTTACGACCTGGCTAAAGCAGAGGCTCTGTTGCTAGAGGTAGAAGCGCCTTTGAGTGCTTAGATTGAACCCTTTTGCTTAGTAAAGGACAGGTCGGCGATCGAAAGACTCAGTCGCAATCCGAACGTAAGCAGACACCCATTTGAAGAGGTTAGCCGTTTTGAAAGGAATGGAAACTTTGCTGAACAAAATTACAGCAAATAGCTCTCCTGAGGGCATCATCCCCCCAAACCCCAAAACTGACTGGACTTGATAAGGAATGACAAACTCCTTTTGGGCAGGGATATAGGGACTGCCTAATGCTTCAGGGACATAAAAGACATTAAAAGCCTTGTGAGGCACCTCTGTAATTAAAGTGGGGGTGGGTTCAATGACTGCGCTCACTTCTAATCCAAACTGCTGAATCAACTGCAAGATCATGGGCGCACGATTGACAAACTCTTGGTCAATGAGCGGGATGGCGCGATGTCCTGTCGATTCATGCCTCACATTCCATTGAGGCTCGTCACCCGCAGTTGCTAGCAAAGTCAGGCATTTAGTATTTCGCTGAATCGATCGCCCCTTAAGAATTCCTTTGGCTGATTCCTGTAGTTCTGCACTCAGATCTTTGTAAGGATAAGTCTTAAAGAAACGAACCAAAGTGCAGGCTTGTTTGCCCGTACTTCGATCCGTCAAATTTTCATAGAGATAACGAACAATCCGGTTCGCTGTTTCTTCCATGCTTTTGGATTGCTCGTCCATGTTGCGGAGGGTGACCGCACACCGACACATGTCATCTTTAGTAAACGTGGCTAGGTTGTACATTTCGGTGATTCGCGAGTAGCGCCTCTAGATAGAATTGTCGGAAAATCAGCCGCACCCCATCTTGGATCTAAAACCGCTGTTTCGCCACTGCGATCGCCGCTCTGACTTGCTCAAACCCTGTTCCACCATAGCTGTTTCGGGCAGCAACTACTTGTCGAGGGGCGATCGCCTCGTAAATATCAAGCTCAAACGCAGGATGAATTGCTTTCCACTCCTCCAAGCTCAAATCCTTCAGCAGTTTTCCAGCCGCCAAAGAAGTCTTAACCACTTTACCAACCATGTTATATGCTTCCCGGAAGGGTACACCTTTTGCAGCTAAATAGTCTGCGACATCCGTGGCATTAGAAAAATCTTCTGTCACTGCCGCATTCAACCGAGCCGGACGAAATTCTAGTCCTTCCTGCATCAAAATGGTCATGGCTTCCACACAAGATCTAACTGTTTTAACGCCATCAAACAGCGCTTCCTTATCTTCTTGTAAATCCTTGTTGTATGCCAGGGGCAATCCTTTCATCAGTACCAGCATTCCTTGTAAATGTCCGAACACCCGCCCAGTTTTGCCCCGAACCAATTCTGGAACATCTGGGTTTTTCTTTTGAGGCATAATGCTGGAACCCGTAGAGCAGCTATCCTTCAGCTTAATAAAGCTAAACTCCTCCGAAGCCCAAAGAATCACTTCTTCCGACAACCGAGAGAGATGCACCATGATGAGGCTGGCAGCACACAGAAATTCGATCGCAAAGTCTCGATCGCTGACTCCATCCAGGCTATTGGCGTACACTCGCTCAAACCCTAGCTTATCAGCACTGTAATGCCGATCGATCGGAAAAGTCGTTCCTGCCAATGCCCCACAGCCCAGCGGCGAAATATTTACCCTCTGATATACATCTCCCAATCGTTCCCAATCCCGTTGGGTCATTTCCACATATGCCAGCAGATGATGGGCAAGGCTCAGGGGTTGCGCTCGCTGTAAATGGGTGTAGCCTGGAATCAGGGTTTCCACGTGCTGTTCGGCAATGTTCAGCAGTGCAGTTTGAAAGCCCTGAAGCTGCTGGCGCAATTGAATGATTTGATCTCTTAAATAAAGGCGCGTGTCAGTGCCGACTTGATCATTGCGCGATCGGGCGGTGTGCAGCTTTTTACCCACGTCTCCCACTAGCTCTGTCAGCCGTCGCTCTACCGCAAAGTGAACATCCTCCGACTCTACGCCTGGGGTAAACTGCCCTTGCCGATACTCTTGGCGCACTGCCTCCAGCCCCTCTACCAACGCTGCGCCTTCTTCAGCAGGAATAATGCCCGTGTGCGCCAGCATTTGAGCATGGGCTTGGGAGCCTGTAATGTCGTATTCAATGAGTTCAATGTCAAAGCTAATGCTAGCGTTGAAACGCGCGATCGCTGGGTGCAACGCCGATTCAAAGCGCTGGCTCCAAGTTTCAGAAGAAGAGGGATTCATAGCGTTTAGGTTAGTCACTTTCTAAAGAAGAAAATCAATACAGGGTCAGCCGTGTATCATAGTTGAGAAAGTACCTAACACTAAGTTGATTTTGATACCAAATCAATTTACAAACGGGTCAATATCCTAGCCATAGCTGGTCATTCCTCGCAACATAAACCCCAGTACCAAGCCAATAATCAGCGCCCAAACTTGTCCCGTTTTCAAGAAGTTGTCGAACCAGCCACGAGTGGCAGCAAAAACATCAGTGTTAAATTGTGCTAAATGGTTCCAGTCCCAGTGCAGTTGCCAAAGCAGTCCTTGATGAAGGTCAGCCCAAGTATTTACCTCTGCCAATCCAGTCATTTGCTGCATCAAATCAATAGCAATCATGGCGTGCCCTCAAGAAGTCTCAGGATCTATGACAAGCACTAAGTTTGGCACAGGTTAGAAAATTTGGAGTGCCAGACAACAAATTGATATCTCGGCTAAAGATTTTCGGGGTTGACCTTCATGACGATTAGGGTCATATCATCTTCGTTGTGGCGATCGGCACCAATAAATTCTTGCACCTGGTCGAAGAGATAGTTCAGGATGATTTGAGGCGTATCGAAGCGACGGCAGGCGATTTGGAAATGGTGAGCAAGGCTTTCTTCATCAAAACGATCGCCATTTTGGTTAGAGGCATCGGTGAATCCGTCCGTGTAGTAGATCAACGTATCGCCCGGCTGTAAATGTACCTGCGCTTCACCGTAGCGACTGTCCATATCCAAGCCAATCAGCATTCCCAGCGTATCTAGCCGTTTGAGCGTGCCCGTCGCGGCTTGCCACAGAAGCGGCGGGTGATGTGCCGCATTACTATAGGAAAGCAGTCGTGATTTTGAGTCATATTCTGAGTAAAACAGCGTGGCGAATCGATTAGAATTTTCCAAATCAGCGTACATGACATGATTTAGGTGCTGCAAAATCCGTGAAGGACTATGAGCATTCAGCACCTCAGCCCGCAGCATTCCCCGCAGCATGGTCATAATTAACCCAGCGGGTACGCCTTTCCCCATCACATCGCCGATCGCCAAACTCCAGCGCCCCGATTCCACCACGCCTGCTTTCTTATTAATTTGGTCGTGGTTAGCCGGAATAAAATCGTAATAGTCGCCCCCCACTCGGTTTGCCGTTTTGCATCGGGCTGCCAACTCAACCCCGTCGATCTTGGGACAATTTCGAGGTAAAAGCTGCACCTGAATTTCTGCACCAATTTCCAACTCCCGATCCAAGCGCTCTTTCTTCCGCAGTTCCACCGTTAGCTCATCGTTTTCGATCGCCACAGCGGTTTGGTCTGCAACTAGCCGCACCAACTTCTGGCGAGTATCTGTCCAGGTATATTCCGGGTCGCGGCTAAAGACATAGAGCCGTCCTCGCTCCAAATTCTTTGTCAAAATAGGCGTGCCAAAAAGCTGTATTGAATGCCCCAAAGAACTAATCACCTGCTGATCTAACGCCGTTGTCGGGCTGGTAAAAGGCAACGACACCTTTTCGTAGGAAGACGCAGCGCTAGCAGTGAGTTGGCGAGTCGCTGCCTCCAGGGCAACTCGCACATCTTGGCATTGGTTATCTTGACAGTGCAGCCGTTCTAAGCGCATTTGTCCATTAGGTTTAAATAATACTAAAGCACCCCCATCTGCATCGGTAACTCGACTGGCAATCAGAGGAGTTAGTTCTAAAAATTGATTAAGGTTCTTAAAACTCCGGAGGGCAAAACCTAAAGAACTCAGCAAATCTTGGATTTTATTCTGCTCTCGACTCAGCCTAGAAACCAGTTCCTTCAACGCAAACACAGGAGTAACGTCTGGCGGCGCGTTGCCACCAGCATAGTCAGAAGGTTGGGAGGGCTGTCGAGGAGCAGGCACAGCAGTCATTGAGTAGAAGAATGATCGGACACAGGAAGAACAAACAATAGAAGCGATCGAGAGCCAGAGTTATAATGCGACTTTACAGAAATACTGTTTTCGACTAAATCTTACTCTTTTAGGTCATTACTTGAAGCCATTTGATATTAGTAACGCTAAATATCAGTTCTGCCAATGGGACGAGGGGTCAGGCTTTTATAAGATACCCATTAGACGCTCTCTCTCTACAGAGAAATTAAAGATAGCAAAGCCTCTTGAGTATTGCGTAACACTCTATATAAGTCATCAAGCGTAGCAAACAATGAGCTTAGAATTCGATTGCTTAGAATTCGATCGCCGCATGATTCTCCATTGCCTAGATTTGGCGCGTCGAGCCTTAGGGCAAACCGCACCTAACCCACTGGTAGGTTCTGTAATTGTTCAAGGCGAAGAAATTATTGGCGAGGGGTTTCATCCTAAAGCTGGAGAGCCTCATGCTGAGGTGTTTGCGCTACGGGCGGCTGGAGAACAAGCAAGAGGCGCGATCGCCTACGTTAACCTAGAGCCTTGCAGCCACTATGGGCGGACTCCTCCCTGTGCCAATGCCCTCATTGAAGCAGGCGTTGCCAAGGTGGTAATTGGCATGATTGATCCGAACCCTCAGGTTGCTGGAGCAGGCATTGCCAAACTACGCGATGCGGGCATTGAAGTTTTAGTAGGAATAGAAGAAGCTGCCTGCCAAGCGCTTAACGAAGCATTTGTCTACCGAATACGCCATCAGCAACCCCTGGGCATTTTAAAGTACGCCATGACTCTAGATGGTAAGATTGCCGCCACAACAGGGCATAGCGCTTGGATCACAGCACCACCTGCCCGTGCCCTTGTCCATCAGATCCGGAGGAGCTGCGATGCTGTCGTGATTGGCGGCAACACGGCACGGCGAGACAATCCTCACCTTACTAGTCACGGGCAAGGACACAATCCTTTGCGGGTGGTGATGAGCCGATCGCTGGCATTACCCAAAACCGCCAACCTTTGGCAGACAGACATTGCACCCACCGTTGTCTTTACTGAAGTAGGAGCAAACCCCAATTTTCAGAAATTTCTAGCTCAACAAGGAGTAGAAGTGGTGGAATTGTTGGCGCTTACGCCTGCTCAAGTTATGGCGAATCTGGGCGATCGCGGCTTTCTTTCGGTGTTGTGGGAGTGCGGCGGCAGGTTGGCGGCAGAGGCGATCGCCGATCAGGCTATCCAAAAGATTCTGGCTTTCATTGCGCCCAAAATTATTGGCGGGACACTGGCTCCTTCCCCCATTGGAGATCTAGGGCTGACCCGAATGACAGATGCATTGGAGCTAGAGCGGGTAACGTGGCGATCGGTGGGGGTTGATCTGTTAATGGAGGGTTATTTGGGCGATCACTAGGTTTTCTCGTCACGTTGCTCATTGGTCGCCTCCATCTAGCCAGATCTTGGTCTGACGATCGTTGAAGTTAACTTGATATCATCACTATTGGCAGAATTTTACGGAGAAGGCTAAATCTCACAAATATTGCACCTGCCCTATCATTTCATCAGGGGAAAGAACTTGATGCAGTAAAATCAGTTGCTCGACGATTTCACCCATTGAACGGGCATCTTTGCGGCAATAAGCAATTCCAGAATGATCGTTACGGGTACTGGCAATTTTCGGAAAGTCATCATCGTGGGTAACAATGACCCGCGCTTCACGTTGAATGTAGGCTAACTGTGTCAAATCGCTTTGTCCGATTAAGTTTGCTTCTGATATGGTTGACACCTCAATTTCAGATCGTCGTAAGGCGGCAGCAATCGCTGAACTAACATTTTCATCTAGATGGAAGCGAATTCGATCAGCCATGAAAATTCATCTATGCCAACTTCTTTTGAAGGGGAGACGGATGATTCTGGCGAAATTCTTCAGCAAAGGCTTCTGAGTCAGTAATGCTCTGAGCGATTTCGACTTGATGATCGTAGTAGTAAGCCATTGCCGTATGAACAGCAGCTAAGGATAATTCATATTCTTGGGCAACAGTTTCGAGAGGCTGTCCCATCCGAAGATAAAGGATTGCAATATCCGCTACTGTGATGCGACGACCTGCGATTCTAGGTTTTCCACCGCGCACACCGGGAGTTGTTTCAATGTGTTGATTGAGGGCACTGATCATGGCGATCGCATTGAGAAATGATGCTTCAAGTTTAGCGCTGAGGGGACAATGCCTATTTGGCTGAGAGAGATTTAACGTAGATGCGATCGCACCGATCGGTATCTATGCCAGTACTCGGCTCGTAACCATTGCGTTCGTAGAGTTGAACGGCTTCTTTCAAAACGCTGGCGGTTTGAATCCATATTTGGGTATAGCCCTGAAGGGCGATCGCCGCTTCCAAAGCCTGCAATAAATAGCGCCCCAGTCCTTGCCCTCGCACTTCTGGGCTTAAGTACATCTTGCGAATCTCTACAGCATTCTCGCCCCGCGCCACAGGATAATAACCTGCTGTGCCCACCAAACGCCCTTGGGTTTCAATTACCCAAAACTCTCCACCCTTTGTCCAGTAGGAATCTTCTACAGTTAAAACATCCTGGTCGGCACCAACAGGTTCGTTAGAAAGACCATACTCCACTAGGATAGATTGGATGTGTTTGGCAGCAGATTGGCGATCGCTGGGTTGCCAATCGCGGATAAGAAAGTCGCGGTAAATAGCCTGCATCACGTTTAGCTATGAATTCTGGGTTCTGGAAACAGGGTCGAAAGTAGCTCACTCTCCACGATCGCCAACTCTTCTAGCCGCTGATTAACAACTTCCCGATCATAGTAATAGGTTGCCAATGTCCAATAAACTCCGTAGTGTCGGGCTTCGGATGCCATCAAGCCTCGGTAAAACTTAGCCAGTTCGGGTTCGGGGCAATGGGTGCCTAACAAGCCTAATCGCTCGTGGCTGCGGGCTTCGATGAGGCTAGAAACCAAAAGGGAATCGAGCTTGCGGTGAGGCTCATTTTTACGCATTTCTGCCTTCAGTCCGGCAGCATAGGGCGGTGCGTTAAGGGGTGCTAAAGGAATGCCGCGCCGATCAAGCCATTGATTAACCTGCTCAAAATGCTCTAATTCTTCTTGGGCGATCGCCGTCAAAGCTCGTACCAGCTTATCACTAGACAGATAGCGAAACATCATGTTCACCGCCGTTCCTGCGGCTTTGCGTTCGCAGTGGGAATGATCCAGCAAAATAATATCGAGGTTGGCGATCGCTTGTTCAATCCAAGCCTCCGAGGTCGGCTGCTTGAGAAACTTAATGGTAGGAAGCGTTGGAGTCATCATGGGCTACACAGTCTAATCCAGTTCAAACAGTCTAATCCAGTTCAAACGGAGAGGCATAAGCATTTATGCCCCTTTATTGTAAAGGTAGGGATATCAAGGACGAACCGCTGCAATTAGAATTTAAGAAATTTCGGGAACTGCCATACCCCGCTGAACGGCTGGACGTTGGGCGACCGCCTCCACCCAGCGCTTTAGATTAGGATGATTCTCAAGGGTCAACTCTTGGAATTCATAGATCGCTACCCAGGGATAAATCGCCATATCAGCGATCGAATATTCTCCACAGATAAATTCATTTGTGGCAAGCTGCTGATCTAAAACGCTGTACAGCCTCAACGTCTCAGTTTCATAACGGTTGATTGCATAAGGAATGGATTCGGGCGCAAACTTACGAAAATGATTGAGTTGCCCAAACATCGGACCAATGCTACCCATTTGCAACATCAACCATTCCAGTACTTGAAACCGAGCCTTCGTCTCAGTTGGCAAAAATCTTTCAGTCTTCTCCGCCAAGTAAATTAAAATTGCCCCCGACTCAAAAATCGACAAACCGCTCTCTTGATCCACGATCGCCGGAATTTTGCTATTGGGATTAATTGCCACAAATTCTGGCGTAAACTGATCTCCTTTGCGAATATCAATCACGTGTGGAGTGTAAGACAACCCCACTTCTTCCAGCATGATAGAAACTTTGCGTCCGTTAGGAGTGGTAAACGTGTAGAAATCAATCATGGTTTGGATGAAAAACATCACTTACCACTATAAGACGCTACGGATTTCTGGGCTGATTCGCCTGAATTAGCCCAGAAGCACCCACCGTTTGAACGGTTAAGACCTGAGGTGGAGTCGCATCCGGCGGATAGATTAACTGCACATCAACCCGCCTTTGTCCACCTTTAGGTAACCTTAATCTTACTAATGGTTCCCCTTCCTGCCCCCGCTGCTGAACCACATGAACATAACGGCTTTGGGGAATGCCAAAGTCATTGGTATAGCTGAGGCGGATGGTGCCTCTAAAAGAGACTTGATCGATGGGCGGCAATCGAAACCGCAGTCCGTCTTCTAGCTGCTCATCCTGAAGTGGAGTTTGCAGCATAATATTAACGGTTTGCGTGGTGTCTGTATCGTTGTACAGCGGCAAAGAGATATTGTAAAGCACGCCATAGTTGCCGTTCGCCCGATAAGCCGTATCAGGGTAGCGCACTAACATGGGGGCGCTTTGGATCTGTTTAGTGCCGAATGTATTGTGCTCGACGGTGCTAATGACGTAGGAAAACTCTTGCCCCGGTTTAGGAATAGTTACATGATTAACAGTAGCGCTGTCGGTTGCCAGTGCCGTCCATTGCGAACCTTGAGACACTCCAGCCACTCGCCCGTAGAAAAACCGCAAATAGGCGCGAGCATCGGGTGCAGTAGGACGGCGATCGCGCGGACCCGACAAGCCACCAGACACCAGTAGATTGAGCCATTCTGCCAAGCTAGGAACCCGTTCAGTCCCACTTTCGTTTCGAGGCGCATACATACCGAGACTAGCCACATGAACCTTGCCACTGCTCGACAGCCGCATTAAAGCCGATCGCCCATTAATAGCGAGAGGGCGATTGTCAAAAGCAGGTTCAGCGGGCAAAGAAGGCTCATTTGTCCGACTTAATGGCATTGCAGAATTACTAGCCACACGAACCGGTCGAGGCGCAACAGCGGTAGTTGGTCGAGGAATTAAGTACCCTGGCGGCAACGTTCCGTCAGTCGGCACTGTCAGCTGCCGTAAAGGAATGGGTAAATTCATCAACAGCTTAGCCTGCTTAGGCGGAATAGTAATTTCTTCAGGCCATTGAGATTGACGTTGCTCCCGCAAAACCTCGGTCGTAATGCGACTACCGGGCCCTGCAAAAATTGCACCAGCCGGATTAGCTACATAGGCAGGTAAGTCAGTAAACGGCGCATCTTGGCTCAGGTAGCTTACCCCCTGCAAAATTTTAATGGTGACAGGCTCAGTTCCGGGGTTATAGACTACAACACCCATAAACAGTGTGCGCCTATCATCAGGGTTAATACCCCGCGCGATGTGATGGGCAAACAGGTCAAAGCGACCTTCAAAGGGAAAGTTTAAGTGCGCAGAGGAGTGACGCATCCCCTCAGGAGGAAACGTAGAGAGCAGAATACCTTCTGACTGAACCACTTCTGGACTATTGCTATTAAATACTGGAACGCTGTCAAGCTGTCCAGGCAAGGCTCTGACATCTTGAGGACGAATGACTTCTGCTTGACGTTGAGGAACAGCGACCCCTTGCGGGTATCTCGAAGAGGGCGCTGGCGGGGACAAAGCAGGTGCAACTAGGGGAGCAGCATTAGCTTGAACCGGAGCAACTATTTGGGCTAATGAGAGGAGAGACAGAACCGTTAACATGTGCAAAATTATCAGAAGCTATTGTCAATGGACTCGTAACCATTATCTAAACTAACTTTTCCCATTCGATGCATTTAATCATCAGGAAATCTCGCCAATGCCGCAAAATAGCTTGACATTAATGGGGAAGGTTAGCCTAATCAAGCAGAATGTACACCCAGAAGCCCTACTTCATTGACATCACCCCTAACCAGCACAATTCAATAGAGCCGCAGGTATTGACCTAAACTCTCTTGACAAAAAGATATCGCATCACAACATACCATCAACTCTTGCAAGCACCTTGTAAAAATATCAAAAAGATTGTGTGAAGAAACTGTAGAGATTCAAAACCGTACACAATCAACACAGTAAAACAACGCTTTTATCAAAGATTACAAGAGTTGCTTTATCGCACGTATTTATTTAGAACAGTTTTATCTAGAACAGTTTTATGGGTGCATGACGGATAAACTTTCAAAACTTTCGATAGAACCAAACTGTAAGCGCGTTACTTGTCGGTTTTTCGCCTTGAGCAAGGGTCAAATCTCAATTTGCTATGGAGTTTGCTACAAAGTATTGGGCTCACCTGTTCAGAATCTATACAAAACTCAGTTCAATAAGCAAACCAAATAATAAGAAATTCCGAAACTATGTTACGCTGAAGTGTGCTTAGGATTCTAGCGTCAAAGACTGCGGGTGTAGTTTAGTGGTAAAACCTTAGCCTTCCAAGCTAATGATAGGGTTTCGATTACCCTCACCCGCTTTAAAGTTGAGAGTTTTGAGGTCTGACGGTTTTATTTGCCTAGTTTGTTACAGACTAGGGGAACTTTTTGGGAAGCAATATAAAAAATATTTGGACGAGTTTATGGAGATTGCAGCAGGACTCGTGACGAAAATGAGTGTTGCTGAATTATGGCATGAGAATCTGGCTCCCCCTGCCCTCGCAAGGAAGAGTCCAGTAGTTAGGTTTACTCGGTAACGCTGCGCGATCGACCTCTCCCTCAGCCCTTCTTCTGAAAGAAAAGAGCGCTGGTAGATTCATCCTTTTATCCGGTAATGTCCAAAAAGGATTGCCAACGATAATGATTAATTTTTTCCTCCAGTAAACAAATGTTTATTTTTTGTAAAAACGAGGCATTTATCTCGACAAATCAGGACAATTGTACTAATCTAAATCAGGCTGAGCGCTGATGCATTTGTCCCTGATCTAAAGAGGAATTTGATCATGAGCACCGTAAAACCTATTCCAGATCACTACCCCACGGCAACGCCTTATTTAACGGTTAAGGATGCTGTCAAAGCGATCGAGTTTTATAAACAGGCATTTGGCGCAACAGAATCGATGCGGCTGGTAACTCCTTCGGGAACAATTGGACATGCTGAGATTATCATTGGGACATCTCCGATTATGCTTTCTGATGAGTTTCCAGAGATGGGAATGCACAGCCCACAAGCGTTAGGGAGTTCGCCCGTCAGTATTCATCTCTATGTTGAGGATGCTGATGCAACGTTCAATCAGGCGATCGCAGCAGGCGCAAAAGAAATGATGGCAATTGAAAATCAGTTCTATGGCGATCGCATGGGTACAATTATTGACCCTTTTGGACATACTTGGATGATTGCAACGCACCAAGAGGATGTGTTGCCAGAAGAATTACAACAGCGTTTTATCGCTCTGTATGGTGATGGCGGTTCTATTACATCGAGCCAGTAAGCCGAGCGAATAGAAACCTATTTTGACCTTCCTTTGAGTTAGCTTCAGGGAAGGTTGTCAGTTTTAAACTGGCAAGAATTCAGCCGGCTAGCGGCAAGTTCATCATCCAGTCAAAAATTTCTTAAGAACTGCGCTGTATAAATCCTGGAAGATCAACTTGAATGTGTTGAATCATTTTGATGAAATTGCTGATTTTAATAATTTGCTCACCAATGTTTTCATGCTCTCGCATAACTTCTTCAGGATTAAAAACGGTTTCTTCTAATTGAGAACGGTAGTTTTTGACTGCTGTTTGAATCTCGACCACACTATCGTTCAGTTTCAAAATTAACTGGCTGATAATTCTCACCCCTCTAGCATTTACGTCTTCTGACACAAGGCGCAATGCTTGGATTTTTTCTAAGTCTGTTTGCAATGCATCAATAGATTCCTTGAGTTGAGCCACTGTAGCTTTTAGATCTTGATAGCGCTGCTCAATAAGCGGTGGAAGCGGTAGGAGAACAGTTCGATCGCGACGGTTTGGCTTGTATTCCCAGGGTGGCGTGAAGCTGAGCATTTGAGTGGTCAGGCTTTCGTAGCTACGAGAAAGAGAAAGGCGATCGCCCTCTTTTTCTTTAAGTACTGCAATTTCTTCACCGTAGGAATATCGGGGGAAATGCTGAATCTGAACTTCGTCAAAATAATTGCTGAGGTTGCACTGGGGCAAGTTATAAATTCTTTGAAAAAGCTGTTCAAATCCAAGTTGATAGCCTAAAAAGCTGTCTTGCCGAGTGCCAAATCGCCAGTGCTGCCGCAAAGTTGTTTCAGAGGCTTCTACCCGTGAGGGCAAAGGAAAAATGGTTAGAGGACGTAGGTCATCGGATTGTTTGCGATAGGCAGCAGCGTTGCTTGCTAGGTCTAAAACGCCTTCTAGGCTTTGGCGATTAGGGGTAAAAACCGTGACCAGCTTTTCCGGCATGAGAGCCGTACAAATGCCGCTGGTATCGGTGGCACCTGTACGAGAGTCGATCAACACGTACTGGTAGTTTTGTTTAAGACGTTCAGAAAAGAAGCGAAAGAAGGAGGGCGATCGCTCGTAAAACTCAATCCAATTGAAGGAATTGATCCGTTGTGAGTACTGTTCATCAAACCGTCCTGCCTTAAGTAGATAAACGTAGGAAACAGGGGTTTTAAGAATGTAAGGCTGCAAACTCAATTTGCGAACCGCAGCTTCCACGGATGCCTCATCCTCAGAGTTAAATCGGGGTTGAGTCATTGCCTCAGAAATCGACAAAAATAAGTCAATTAATCCGGGTGCTTCCTTCAATCCTTGTTCGTACGCTCTAGCATCAACGGATTGCAGTTTTTCCCGGTCACGGAAATACCAGTGCAGCCCAGGCGCTTCGAGATCCCAATCGATCATGAGTACTTTTTTGCGCGATCGCTTTGCCAATAGGCACGCCACATTTGCCAGCGCCATCGATCGCCCCGTGCCGCCTTTATAGGAATAAAAAGTAATGATTTCTCCGGGCGGCTTTGTCAAATTTATAGCCATTTTGCACCGCTTCTACAATCTGGGGAAGGAACTACTGCGAACACCCGTCACCTCCCTAATCCAGTCTAGAACTTCTGATTCATCTGGGAGGTTAAAATTATCACAATCAAGATAAGGATCGGTGGAAAGTGCCTCTAATTCTCGGCATCGATCGTAAATGTAAGCCGCAATTTCTTGAATTTTGGAGTTGAAGTTAGAGTTGCGAGACATTTCTCTTCCGCCCAATTGAAAACTTTGAAAGTCGTAGTATGCCCGTCGGTTTTTAATCTCGCTCGGTAAAAACTTTAGTCCTCGAAAAACAATGGGAATGATTAAGCCGTGCTTTAACTGAGCCTCCGAATCGACTAAGGGCAAGCGCTTACTTTCAAGCTTTTCCATTGCCTTATACTCGCGGGCACAAAAGGTTTTGTGCTCGTCAAAATAGGTCGGCACATAAACCACAACCATACAGGCGCTTTCACAAAGGGCTTTCGCAAGCGCCTGGTTATAGAAGTCACCTCCTTTGAGCCGCTCCCAATCGACGTAAACTTCCTTCGTTGTCAACGCTTCAAGTTCATTTGAAAGAGCAGTCTTGAGTTGACGAATGATCGTCTCTAGAAGGTTCTTATCAGTCGGTAAAGAGCGATCGCCATGACGAAAACTGATAAAGCAAGAATATTTTAGGGGCATCGAATTTAACTTCCCCATACCCACTTACGGCTGATAAACCTTAGCTGGAACGCCTTGTTGTTGCAACTGTTGTGCCATTTGCTCGGCACTTGCAGAATCTCCAAAAGACCCCATCTGCACCTTTGCCCCATCGTCAAAGTTTCGCACATAAGCATCACTAATCGCTTGCCTGGCTTGAGAAAGGCTGGGGTCGCCTGTATATTCAGTGACCACGTAGTAGCGAGTAACTGGGGGAGGAGCCTGGGCGATCGGGGGGGCAGGGGCAGCAGGTGGCGCAGGTGCTGGTGCGGGTCGTCTAGCAGCAGGCTGAGGGGCAGGCGTAGCTATCTGTGGGGCAGGCGGCACATAGGCGGGTGCGGCTGCTTGGACAGGCGCTTGGGGTTCAGGAGGGAGTTCAGACTGACGAATCACAGGTCGAGAGGGAATAGTAACCGTTTGCAAGGGCTGCTGAGTGACCGCAGCAGAAAGCCTGGGTGCATTAGTTAGAGGGCTGGGTTCAGGGTCAGTTGAGCGAGGTGAATCGGTTGGCGAAAGCGTAGGTGCAGTAGTTTGTGGAACCGTGACTACTGTTGAGGGGCGATCGTTCTTGGGAAGCTGACTGAGTGTGTTGAGGTTAACATCCATAAACTCGTCAGAGGCTAAGTTAGGGGATAAAGATTGATTCTCGCTGGGTGGAGTTGTAATGACTGAGTTTTTCTCGTCCTGGCGACCTAAAGCCGCCAGGAAGCCAAGACTAGAAGGATACAGGAGGACGTATCCTAAGCTAATGCTAGAGAGAAGGAGCAGTAGCATCGAGCCAACCCCTAGAGGCGTTAGGAGCGTGTCTAAAAGGGTGGACTTGCGATCGATAGACTGGGCTGTGGGGTGGGAAAAACTTTTGAGCAGTTCTTCTGAAGAAGCAAAGTAATCATGAGTCAGTTCGGGCTGCTGAGGGGCGGGCTGTTGAGAGGCGATCGAAGCCGCAAGAGGCAACCCTGGGGATGTCTGCGGAGCAGCGCGCATTTCCCGCACTACTCGCCGGGCATCAAACTTAGAGAAATTAGACAGGGGAGAATGGGAAGAAGCTTCATCCCAAGCATCTAACTCCATGGGCTGGGGCGTGGCGTAATCTGGCGCATAATTTGGTAAGGGTGGCATGAGGGGAGCTTGACTTGCTTGCGGACTGTTGCGGAGAGCCGGAGCTAAGTTCTGCCCGCGCATCCTGCCCAATTGCCGATATCGTTGCTGACGGTAGCGAATTAGCTCATCTTCTAACTGCACGTCTAAATTGTCCAACGCCTTTTGCAGCATCAGATGTAAGGTGGAAGGCTCGGGGCTAAAAGGTTCAACAGAGGAAGGGCGCATTCTTTGATTTACTCCTGCCGGGTGGTCACTAGGTAAACATTTATAAATTAATGGAGGGCAGAGGGACATTTAGAGTGAAACGCACTTAAAAAAGAGGGAGCAAATCTGAGGTAAAAGTGCTAAACCTAGCGCCAGACAACTATCGAGATCAGTCAAGATCAGTTGAACACGCTATTGACAGAATTTAAAGTGATTCTGCGATCTCAATGGCTAATGATATCTAATTTTTAGAAAAATGCTTTCGAGACATAAGTAGTCTGCACCATGGTCGAACCAATTCAATCTCTTAGTCAAATTTTAGGGGGTCTAGAAAGTCAGGACAGTTGGAAAGGCAGACAGCAGCTTCAGCAAGTTTTGTCTCGGTGGTCAACTGTGGTAGGCGAGGCGGTGGCGGCACAAACTCGCCCGACTGGCATCCAACGACGGGTGCTGCTAGTTGCGGCTTCTAGCTCGGCTTGGGCGCAAAACTTGGGTTTTGAACGCATCCGAATTTTAGAGAAGCTCAATGCCTTGACGACTTTCAATCTGACCGATATTCGGTTTTCTACGGCGCAATGGCGATCGGAATACAGTTTGATTGCTGCAAATATTTCAGAATCCGCTATCCTTTGGCGAGACCATCCTAGTCGGTTGGCAGATCTCTCTTTGCTTCCAGCCAGTGCGACTCCAGTTGCTCCTGATTCTCAGTCTGCTTTTCGTAATTGGGCAAGAGTGATGCGATCGCGGGCGCAGCATCTGCCTTTGTGTCCGGCTTGCCAATGTCCGGCACCGCCAGGAGAATTGAGCCGATGGCAGGTTTGTTCGCTTTGTGCGGCTCAACGGTTTGGACGAGAATAATATACGGCGAGAGTAATGTGCAGCCACCCTTTTATCCCCTCTTGATCCATGACCTTTCTTTCCATCACCTATGCGATTTTTTTGCTCAGCACCCTAGGCATTTACTGGGCAGTTGAAGGGCGATCGCTCCGCCTTTTCGTTTTATTAATGGCAAGTCTGGTCTTTTACTGCTCTTTGCAAATTGAGTTTGTACTGTTGCTATTGGGCATCACGCTCATTACCTTTCTAATAGGCAAGGCGCTGGGGGCACCCTTAGACTGGCGAATTGGCAACAAAGAGTGGGAATTTGCCCAGCAGGATTGGAACCGTCGGCGCTTGAAATTGCTGTGGGTGGGGATTGGGCTAAACTTATTGCTGCTATTGGGGTTTAAGTACATCCCGTTTTTGCTAGAAAGCTTAGGCGCGATCGCCCCTAGCGCTGCTGCCAATACCGACTGGTTTCGGCAATATTTTTCGGTTTTAGGCATCAGCTTTTTTAGCTTTGAATGCATTGCTTATTTAGTAGACATTTATCGGGGCGCGATCGCCAGCCAAAGTTTTTTAGAATTTGCGGCTTACAAACTATTTTTCCCAAAGCTCATTTCAGGACCCATCACGCGCTTTCATCCCTTCATTGCCCAACTGCAAAATATTCACTTCCCAGTGCCCAGCCAAATATCAGAGGGGCTTTGGCTCATCGCCTGTGGAGCCATTAAAAAGCTGTTACTTGCTGATCATTTAGCAACCTTGGTAAACCTGACCTTTAATAACTTAGAACGAGCAGGCAGCGGTGATATTTGGTTAGGAACTTTTGCTTACGGGCTTCAGCTTTACCTAGACTTTAGTGGATATGTGGATGTAGCAAGGGGAACAGCGATTTTGCTGGGGTTTGAACTGCCCCCCAACTTCGACTTCCCGTACTTTTGCACCAGCATTGCCGATTTTTGGCGACGTTGGCACATGACGCTGGGCGACTGGCTACGCAACTATCTCTATTTTCCTCTAGGCGGTTCGCGTCAGGGTTTATTTCGTACTTGTCTAAACTTGCTAGTGGTCATGCTCCTGGCTGGCATTTGGCACGGCGATAATTGGGGCTTTATTGTGTGGGGCGGACTGCATGGCTTGGCGCTGATCATGCATCGCCTGACCGACTCCATTTCTAAGGATTTGCCTTGGCTCCAACGCTGGTGGCAAACTATTCCTGGAGCGATCGCGGGTTGGCTCATGACGCAAATTATGGTGTTCACGACTTGGCTGTTCTTCCGTTTGCCCAACCTGAAAGATTCGGGCTTGGCAGTCAGTCGCCTGTGGGGACATCCAGCCGATATTCAGTTTGCACCAAAGGTCTATGTTGAAACGTTACAAAGCGATCGCTTGCACATCACACTCATGCTTTTCCTGTTAGTTGCAGGCATGGGCATTGCCTACGCAGTCACCCGTAGCTTAAAACTTCAACTCAGTTGGGCAGCCAAACTTCTGTTGGTTCCCCTTTGCTTCTACCTGGCGTGGCTATTGGCACCCAACGAAAGCGCACCTTATATCTACTTTGACTTTTAATTGCGAGGAATGCGATCGGGAGTGCCCTTCAAAGGCGTTCCCAGGTTTTAGCCTGGGAACGAGGTGGACGAGGCTAGGCTTTTAGCCTTAGTTCGCCGCAGGTAATCCAGCAGGTGCCGTGGGAATTCCGGAGGAATGATGCTCCACGATCATCCATTTGCCATTGATTTTGCGATACACGAATGTGTAACGGGCAGGTACCTCTACAACAGCGCCGGGTTCAGATTTGAACATGAACGTGTAGTAGCCGCTGTTGATGGCAACATCGTCATAAACGCGAATAGTGGGAATGTAATCTTTGGCAGAGAGATTAGGCAATGCTGTAAAGAATTTAAAATAGTCGCGCAATTCGTCTTTTGTATCTCGAATTTGTTCAGACACCGTAGCAAGTAAGATGGCATCCTCGGCGTACAGTGCTAACACATCCTCAACAACGGTTGGATTCCCTGATGTGACTGTAGCAATCCACTCACGGGTGACAGCATCAATGGGGGCGGCTTCGTTGCTCAGGGCTGTTGTGGCGGGAGCACTAATGGGAAGCACTGGGGTATCCGCTTGTCCGGGTTGGGAAACGACCATGCTTGCTAGCAGTACCGTTAGGCAGAGAAAGTACGATCGCTGAACCGAAGCGCCTTTAAAAAGAGTCATTAGATATCTCCCATGAATTAAATACAGGTGCATGACCAGATTCGGCTCGCTAGGTGGTAAGCCATCTGGATACGGTGTGTTTATATCCACCGCTAATTTTTTATGATTAAACCACGTCTTATAGACTTTTGTCTATCGAAGACGAGTTCATCAAAGATAAATATTGATGTATGGATCTATAAGTGAATGTAAGCCTAGACGGCAGAATCTTAGAATTTCTGGCGATCTGCCCTCTAAGTATTCACTTCCTTTTGCAACCACTCATCAACTGGCTGACCATCCCGCCGCTTCAATTCCACCTCAATGACCATCACTGAAGCTGAGCCGGGAGGAGTCATGCGCTGATGAAACAAAATCTCGTAATCATTAGGGTCTTGCTGCTTTTCTTTAAGCCAGTCCTGCACCTTAGTTAATGCAAAAAAAGACTGCCCATCCTGAAACATTCGAGTCAGTTGAAGCTGGATGCTGTAAGGGTTGAAGCGAGCCATAGTTGTGTGAAGGTAAGTTTCACCTCTGATCTTATTCGTTGAGACTCTGAGTGAAAAAATATGTGACCCCTTTCAGTCCATAGTACAAGTGGCGTTGTTGAATGAAAGTATTGAAAATTCGGTTCCCCTGCCCTCGCGAGGAAGGGCTAGGGGGTAAGTTGCTGATGACGCAGCATGAGTGACCTCTCCCCAACCCCTTTTCTTGAGGAGAGGGGCTTTGAGCAGATTCATATTTCTATTCAGCAATATTGTATAAATAATAAAAATAGTGGAGGCTACCCACGTGATCTGGTTTCAACCACCCCAACTCCGAGTAGGTGAAGGCATTGAGGAAAGTTCTCGACGGGCAAATTGGCTAGAGCTTTTTTTTGATTTGGTCTTTGTGGTTGCTATTGCTCAACTTGCCAATAATCTGCACAAAGACACCACGATCGCTGGGTTCATGGGCTTTGTAATTTTATTTATTTCGGTGTGGTGGGCTTGGATTGGGGCAACGTTTTACGCTAAACCTGGTACGCTGTTGGTTTTGCGATCGCGGCTTCCTTTTGGTTTATTTCTGTTTTCATACCCTTGCCCTATCGGTTGTTTTTTTGGATGGCAAGCATTGTCATTGATTTTGTCACACCGATATCAGCGATCCATCTTCAAACCCAGCTTTTGCCAAACTTCGAGCATTTGCCTGAGCGTTTCGGTTTGTTTGTCATCATCGTATTGGGTGAAGCGATCGTTGCAGTTGTCAATGGCGTTGCCGAAACGCAGTGGCAGTTGATGTCAGTCACGTTCGCAGTCTTAGGTTTTTGTATTGCCTTTAGCCTCTGGTGGATTTACTTCGAGAATGTTGGAGGGACGGCATTACAGATGGCGGGGACAACCGGACAAGTTAAGGTCTTACAAATTTGGCTATATACGCATTTGCCTTTAGTTTTAGGCATTGCCGTTGCTGGGGTTAGGGTAAAACATTTAATTCTTAGCAATCCGATGACAGGCTTAGCAGATAGCGATCGCTGGCTGCTGTGCGGCTCTTTGGCGCTTTGTTTTACAGCGTTGGCAGTACTACATCGAACTGGAGTTATTTTTCGATGCACCGCACGGACGAATCACCGCACGGTGGCAGCGGTTGCTTTACTAATTTTGGCGATCGGAGGCAGTGGATTACCACCTTTGGCGATCGTTGGGCTGTCGGCAGGAATCTCTGTATTTCAAGTCGCCCAGGATCTATATCAGGGACATCCAAAAGAGTGGGATGCCACAAGTGGCATTTAGAAGACCGTTAAAACAGCCTGAAATGGTTGGAGTAGAATGCCCAAAATTTTGTCAACTTCATTGATAAAGTATTCAGTCGAGTCAATGTGAACTAAGCTGTCACTCAAGGTTAGAAAACGCCAGTTTGTACCGCTGGTAACTGCACCATAAATCACATCAAGCCCATTACCTGCGTTTTGGTTAAAAGTTTGAGCCGCCAGCATAAAAGCAATGCACTGTCCTAAGCCGCCTTTAAGACTTTCGTTTTTTGCCTCCACAATGGTTACCACTGGAGCCGTAATATCAAACTGTTCAGTCGATCGGCTTAAAATGTAATCGCAGAAACCTTGGAGTCCACGATCGGGATCAACATTAAACTCTGTGCCTGAAAAGAAGCTCATTTGACTTTTAAGCTGTCGGCGAATTTCTGTCAATACAGGTGTAATTAAAAGTTCAGAGCGCGCTTTCTTAGTATTGATGGCAGTCGCTAAGGGTAAATATTCTCTTAACGTTAGTGCCAAAAAATCAGAGGGCTGAACTGGGTCTACTTGAGCAAACAAACGTTGTGACTCGTTCAGGGTTAGCCCTAATTGCTTCACCTTAATTAACGTAAAGTCGCTGTAAGCCATCTAAGTTTCCTTAGGTTGAAAAATCTATTCTCTAATCTGTCCATTCTCTAATTCATTATCAACGCCTTCTTTCATCAATAAGCAGTGCGATACCATAAGAAGTAACTGAAACTCCATTCAAGCATAGCTAGGATTTCGTCATGGGACTTTTTGACCGTATTGGGCGCGTAGTTCGAGCCAACGTTAACAGTTTGATTAGCGGTGCTGAAGACCCAGAACGGATTCTGGAGCAAGCGGTTGTAGAGATGCAGCATGACTTAATTCAACTCCGGCAAGCTGTGGCACAGGCGATCGCCACTCAGAAACGCACCGAACGCCAAGCTGGACAATCTCAAGCAACTGCCGAAGAATGGTACCGACGGGCACAGCTTGCTTTACAAAAGGGAGAAGATACTTTAGCAAGAGAGGCTTTAACCCGACGCAAATCTTATCAAGATACTGCCTCGGCGCTAACCGAACAAATTCAACAGCAAAGCGGCATTGTGTCGCAGCTTAAGCAAAACTTGGCAAAGCTAGAAAGCAAGCTGTCGGATGCTAGAACCAAAAAAGATATGTATATCGCCCGTGCCCGTTCGGCAAAAGCTTCTGAAAAGCTGAACGAAATGATGGGACGAATTGGTACAGGCAGCGCTTTATCGGCGTTTGAAAAGATGGAAGAAAAGGTATTGCAGATGGAGGCCAGATCAGAAGCGATCGCCGAACTCAACAGCGGCGATGCGATCGAGCAGCAGTTTAAAGAATTAGAAAGTGGCGATCGCGGCATTGACAAAGAATTAGCCGCGATGAAAGCCCAGTTTGCGGCAGGCAGTTCTCCCAGCCTATCCAGCGCCGATCCTGAACTCGAACAACTCCGTGCCAAGTTAGAAGGACGATAAAACTTGCCTAAACTTAGTGGTTGTAGGGTTTGGTGGCTCTATCTACTAATTTTCAAGCAGGCGGATAAAATCAAACAAACGATGTGCCATTTCTAACTTGCCGCAAGGTGCAATCGACACTTGTTTGCCTTGACGATCTAAAAAAATTGCCTGATTGCGATCGCTGCCAAAACCACTGTTTGGTTGGTCAATAGGATTAGCCACGATCGCATCTAATCCTTTACGGTGAAGCTTGTCTAATGCAGGCGCTAAAATATCGCCCGTTTGCGCCGCAAAGCCAATTAGCCTCTGATGAGGCTGCTTTAAACTGCTCAGTTCTGCCACAATGTCTGGCACGGGGGCGAGGTCTAGCTGTGAGGGGAGCGATCGTTTCGCTAGCTTGATCGGGCTGTAGGTTGCCGGACGCACATCAGCCACCGCCGCTGCCATCACAATCCAATCGGCTTCTGAGAAATGAGCCATCATGGCTTTCTGCATTTCTGCCGCACCTTCCACTGGCACCCAGCGCACACCTTGGGGCAAATCTGCCATGGGCGCATGAACCAGCGTTACCTCTGCGCCACGATGCAATGCCGCCCGCGCCAAAGCAATTCCCATTTTGCCCGTTGAAGGATTACCGATAAATCGAACAGGATCAAGGTATTCACGAGTTCCCCCTGCACTGATTAACACGCGCTGACCTGTCAAATCTCGCTGGGGACTCTGTAACAAAGATTCCAGGTGCGCCAAAATTTCATGGGGCTCCGCCATTCGTCCTGTCCCCACGCGATCGCACGCCAACAGACCGCTACCCGGAGCCAGAGCATGATAGCGAAGATCTGCCTGCACCAACTGCCAGTTGCGCTGAACTGCCTGCTGTTCCCACATATCAGTATTCATTGCTGGAGCCAGCAAGATTGGGCAAACCGAAGCCAAAACCGTATTGGTTAATAAATTATCCGCCAATCCATATGCCAGTTTTCCCAACGTATTTGCTGTCAACGGCGCAATCAAAAAAACTTCTGCCCATTCTCCTAGCTCAATGTGTAAGGGACGAGGATGGGTGGGTTGCCAGAAGTTTTCGTCGGTGTAGGCTGGATGACGGCTCAGCGTCGCAAATGTTAGCGGCATGACAAACTGTTGGGCACTAGCGGTTAAAATAACGCGCACCTCTGCCCCCATTTTTGCCAGGGTAGAAACCACTTCACAAACTTTATAGGCAGCAATGCCGCCGCCAATTCCAATTAAAATGCGCTTGCCCTGAAGCATGATGACGCTTTACTTGCATCTAGGCTTCGTCATAGGCTTCCATATCTAACAAAAACAGATAAGGCTCGACCATTTCAGGGCGGCGAAAGGCGATCGCCCGCAGTAAGTGCCAATCCTCCAGCCCCTCAAACGCCGTTTTGTAATCGTCTTGCTCTAGTCGCTTTGCCAAATTAGCAACCTCAACATCCGTCATCCGATCAACATCTTGCTCTGTAAAATTTAAGGTTTTCATCTGTTCCCCCTTCATGACGACCCAAAAACACTGATTCAACCTCAGCTTCACCCATCCTACTGCTGTTTTCTCATTCAGCAGCCTATAACAGCGTTTCTGCGATAAAACTTTTCATCAACTTCAGCACAGAAAGTTGAATTTCGTGCCCCATATCCAGCACTTCGTATTTCACAGATACTCCCATTGTCTGCAATTGTTCTCGCGCTTGTACCGCCGCCGCCAACGGCACAACGGTATCCTGCCGACCATGCACCATTAAAACGGGCGGGGCAGTCAAAGGGCGAGGGGCGATCGGGGCATGGAGATAGCCACTGAGAACAATCAGGGCTTTTAGCGGCAGGTGCAAGCCTACGTCTAACGTCATTGCGCCCCCTTGGGAAAAGCCTGCCAAGACGGTTTGTTCCAGGGCAACGCCCGTGGTGGATTCGAGCGATCGCAGCCATTCCACCAACTGCCGCCGACTTTCCTTCAACTGGGGCTGATTTCCAAAATCAGTGCTGCTCTGAAAGCTGTAAGCTTCGGGAAAGTTGTACCACGCTCGCCCATCCTCGGAATAGGGATGGGGAAACGGTGCGCTAGGAAATGCCATGTCATAGTCAGGAAGCGCCATATAAGGAGCAAAAGATGCAACATCTTGAGCATTTGCGCCCCAGCCGTGGAGAACGACTAGCAAGCCTTTAGCAGGTTTTGTTTGAGAAGGAATAGATAAAGATTGGAGAGGCACGTTTTTAGCTTTGAGTTCGCCTTCAGTATATTAAGCAAGATTTCTGTAAAGTTGTTTAAATAGAGGAGTTGCACAAGGGCGCGATCGCTGATCTGTGGGCACCTGAGTTTGACTGAAGCGCAATCTACTCTATTCTGAATAGATTGCATGAAAGAGGGTTGTGAGTATGGCACGTTTGGCGTTACTAAGTACCTCTGACAAAACTGGATTAGTAGAATTAGCGCGTACCCTGGTTGAAGAATTTGGGTTTGACATTGTGAGTAGCGGCGGCACGGCTCAAACGCTGAAGCAGGCGGGCATTCCGGTTACTAAAGTTTCAGATTACACTGGGTCGCCCGAAATTTTAGGCGGACGGGTCAAAACGCTCCATCCCAAAATTCATGGCGGCATTTTGGCACGGCAAAGCCTCCCCGAAGATTTAGCAGAGCTAGAAGCTAACCAGATTCGCCCGATCGCCCTTGTCGTTGTTAACCTCTACCCGTTTGAGCAAACCATCGCTAAGCCTGATGTGTCCTTAGAAGAGGCGATCGAGCAAATTGATATTGGTGGCCCAGCCATGCTGCGAGCAGCAGCAAAGAATTTTTCCCATCTCACAGTTCTCTGCAACCCCCATCAGTACGACGAATACCTCTCAGAATTGAGGCAGCATGGAGACACAGCCCTAGCCTTTCGGCAAGCCTGCGCTCTGTTGGCGTTTGAGCATACTGCTAGCTACGATCGGGCGATCGCCACCTACCTGATTCAGCACTCTGTCGGCTCCCTCGATCCCAACCACATTCCCCACCAGTTCAGTCTTTCCGGCACACAAATTCAGTCCCTCCGCTACGGTGAAAACCCTCATCAGCCTGCTGCTTGGTATCAAACAGGGACATCCGCTACAGGCTGGACATCTGCCCAAAAGCTTCAAGGCAAAGAACTCAGCTATAACAATTTGATTGATCTAGAAGCCGCTCGGCAAATTGTTACTGAGTTCCCCAACCAACAGGCTGCGGCAGTCATTATCAAGCACACCAATCCCTGCGGCGTGGCATTGGGCAGTCGCTTAGTAGAAGCCTACGAAAAAGCTTTCAATGCTGACTCAACCTCAGCCTTTGGCGGCATCGTTGCCCTCAACCGCCCGATCGATGCTGCCACCGCAACTGCCTTGACTAAAACTTTTTTAGAATGCGTTGTGGCTCCTGGCTGCGATCCTGAGGCTGCTCAGATCCTTAGCGCCAAAGCTAACTTAAGGATTTTGGTTCTCCCCGATTTGGTAACGGGCACTCGACAAATGGTCAAGCAGATTGCAGGCGGTTTCTTGGTGCAAAGGGTAGATGATGCCGCTGCTGATGCAACGCAATGGCAAATTGTCACCGATCGCCAGCCGACTCCGGCGCAACTAGAAGAACTGCTGTTTGCCTGGAGAGTGTGTCGGCATGTGAAGTCCAACGCCATTGTTGTCACCCGCGATCGCGCCACCTTGGGTGTTGGTGCCGGACAAATGAATCGAGTCGGCTCGGCAAAAATTGCCCTAGAGCAAGCAGGCGAAAAAGCGAAGGGCGCTACCCTAGCCAGCGATGGGTTTTTTCCCTTTGATGATTCGGTTAAAACAGCAGCAGCAGCCGGAATTGAGGCGATCGTTCAGCCTGGGGGAAGCTTGCGAGATCAAGATTCCATCAAAGCTGCCAATGAGTTAGGGCTGGTTATGGTTTTAACAGGAGTGCGCCATTTCTTGCACTAGCAGGCTGTGAACTAGCAAGCTGTGAACTAGCACACTGTGAACTAGCAGACAAAAGAATTTCATCAAGGGACAATAGGGGAAAGCACAAAATTTCGCTGTCCTCAAAACCGTTCTACATACAATTTTTTACCGCGATCGCCCCGTTCTTCCTTCCCCTGTTACTGCCCATGCCATCGCCCCTTTGGAACTCTGTTAGCCCTGGTATTCCCGATCATTTATTTGAGGAATTACCAGGAATCCCCCTGAGTAAACGAGAAATTCGGTTGCTGATTCTCTCCCATTTACGTCTTCAGCCTCAATCGGTGCTATGGGATATTGGAGCAGGCACCGGGACAATTAGTGTAGAGGCTGGGTTGCTCTGTCCCCAAGGACGCATTGTTGCTGTTGAACGAGATGAAGAAGTCGCGAGTTTGATTCGGCGGAACTGCGATCGCTTTCAAGTCACAAACGTAGAGATTATCGAAGGTATTGCCCCTGAATGCCTGGAGCAGTTGCAAGGATCTCCCGACTGCGTTTGTATTGAAGGAGGGCGATCGCTCAAAGTGATTTTGCAAGCCGCTTGGCAACGGCTGCAACCCGGTGGGCGCATTGTAGCAACCGCAATGAATTTTGAAAATCTGTACGCTATTTCCGAAGGGTTGGCGACATTGCAAGCTCGAAATATTGAAGTTGTACAGTCTGCCGTCAACCGTCTGGAAACTCGAGGGAATCACCAAGTTTTTGCTGCCGTTGATCCTACTTTTGTGCTCAGTGGAGAAAAAGTGATCTAAGCCTCTCTCCTCCTTAAGACAAAACTTCTGAACCTCGTTACGATAAAAGCGTCAAGATATGCCAAAGTTATTCTTAATCTGGGCTTAAGGTCTCTGGGCTTGAAAGTAAATTGCATTGCAATCCCTAGATCCAAATTGCCCACACCTGAACATTATGCCCTTGCCTCGTATCCTCAGTGCCGTTGTTGCGATCGCCCTTGCTCTGGGGATGATTCTCCTGGGTGGCTGGTATTTCACGCTTTGTTTTGCAGTTATTGTCTACCTAGGGCAACTTGAGTATTTTCAGCTTGTCCGAGCCAAGGGCATGGTTCCTGCTGGAAAAACAACTCTAGTCGTCAGCCAAGCTCTACTCGTCATTTCGACGCTTTCTCCCACCTTGGCAGATGCCGTTATGCCAGTTGCAGGCACTTTTATTTGCTTCTATCTTCTGTTTCAACCCAAGTTTGCCAGTATTGCTGATATTTCTGCCTCTATTCTGGGGTTGTTCTATGGCGGTTATTTACCAAGCTATTGGGTCAGGCTGCGATCGCTGGGCGCGTTTGGCAATTTGCCGCTGGGCGGGTATCTTCCTCCCTTTCCACTCCCTACCCTCCAAGAGCTACCCCAAGGATTAACCATCACCCTACTGGCATTCTTTTGCATTTGGGCAGCCGATATTGGCGCTTATGTCTTTGGCAAATTATTTGGTCGTACCCGTCTCACAGACATTAGCCCGAAGAAAACTGTAGAGGGAGCCGTATTTGGGGTCATGGGAAGCGTTGTTGTTGCCACCATTGGAGCTTGGCAACTAGGGTGGGCAGGTGCTCCACTTAGCGGCATGGCATTAGGACTATTAATTGGTATCGCTAGCTTATTGGGCGATTTGACTGAATCAATGATGAAACGCGATGCTGGAGTTAAAGACTCTGGGCAACTCATCCCCGGTCATGGAGGCATTCTAGACCGGGCAGACAGCTATGTGTTTACTGCACCCTTGGTCTACTATTTTGTAACCTTGCTACTACCGCTGCTGCCGAACTAGAAGTCAGGGCAGAAACCTACAGTAGCCCAATCGAGTGTAAGGGCCCATGCCCACTCACCAACTCAACAATTAGGGCGATAAAGCCCAACATTGCTAGTCGTCCATTCCAAACTTCGGCGACCGTGGTCATGCCCCATCCTGACGATCGCTCTTGGGGATACATCTTGACTTGTTTCATCATCTGCGGCACTTCATCTAGCTTGAGGCTGGGTGTGTTAATAGCACTGACAACCATATCTGCCAAATCATTAATAAAAATGGGATGTGTGTTCAATGCCGGAACCCGCTTAAAGTTATGAATACCAGCCTGTTCTGCTACTTCTCGATACTCCATATCAATTTCCTGAAGCGTTTCAATATGCTCGGAAACAAAGCTGACGGGCACAACCAGCAAGTTATTAACGCCCTGCTCGGCTAAGGCTTCGATTGACTCTTCAGTATAAGGCTTCAACCATTCCACAGGCCCTACCCGACTTTGATAAGCCAGGGTATGAGGATTGGGGCGATCGAGCGCTTGCATAATCAGATCAGTGCAATCTTCAATCTCTTTTTGATACGGATCGCCTGCTTCTTCAACATAGCTAAGCGGCACGCCATGAGCACTGAAAAAGATATGTACCTGATCAGGCTCAGAAAATTGATCTAGCTGCTGTGAAATTAAGTCTGCCATGGCTCTCAGATAACCAGGGCGCTTATACCAGGAGGGAATAACCGTATAGTCAACCTGTTGTTGTAAAGCCGAATCTTCTTGCCAAATCTTTGCTAATAAACGAAAGCTTGAACCACTTGTACTGATAGAAAACTGCGGATAGAGGGGCAAAATGACTAGCCGAGTGACCTTATCGCGCTTGATGCGGGCGATCGCCTCCTCAGTAAATGGGTGCCAGTAGCGCATCCCCACATAAATCTGGGCATCTTGTCCCTTCTGCTGTAACGAAGCCTGGAGCGCTTGCCCTTGCTCTTGAGTGATCCGCAGTAAGGGCGAACCGCCGCCAATCAGCTTGTAGTTCTCTTGCGACTTTTTTGCCCGACTGCTCGAAATTAGCCAAGCTAAGGGCTTTTGCAGCCAGGTGAAGGGCAACCGAATGATTTCTGGGTCAGAAAACAAGTTGAACAGGAAAGGACGGACATCCTCTAGCTGCTCCGGTCCGCCCAGATTAAGTAGTAAGACTCCGACTCGCCCCATTGTGGTCACCGTTTCCTTTAATATATGTAACTGATTTTAACAATAACGGCATCTTATTTTCGCTAGCCTGGTAGCACTTACGCTGAAAAGCCTAGAGAAAGTCTATAAAAGGCGACCCCTTGCGGTTATGTCGTAGAGTTCGCCCCAGTTCTTACTAGATTAAAGACTGAGCGCCGCCCTGTCTACCGTCAGTTGCCAAAGCCAGATGAAATGCTGAATCAACCGCTAAAAGCTGCAATCAATAACGTCTCTCAGAACACTGTCATTGATAACCCTATAATTTAGGTTAATCAACGGCTAAAGATGGCGCAAATGGGCTTTCAAATCGAACGAGGGCAAAAGCTAAGCATTAGGGGGATCTTGCCGCCTCGTTCGGACAGCCTTAGACTACGATCGCACCAACAGCGCCTGAGCCTCAACTTTCCGGCAACCCCGGTGGGGCTAAAGCAAGCCGAACAGGAAGTCAAAATTGCTGTTCAACTCATCCAAAATGCCTTTGACTGACGACAATATTTGCCTGTAGCAGGCGGTGGACAATTGAGCCAAATGGAATTGGCTGAAACAATAGCAGCATTTAAGCATCACTTTTTTGAGTTAAAACGAAGAGGTCTGCTAAAGAGAGAAGGTTACAGCGCACCCATGGCAACAATTCTTAGAGACTGGAGCTACCGCTACCAATAGCTATACGATGGGATCAGCCGCCTTGCCGCCCTTACAGTTGGCGGTGAAGCAAACTTCCGCCAGCTTGCGCTCCAAGATATTCTCATTACACCTAACATGCAGGTTCTCGACCTTTGCTGCGGGAGTGGTCAAGCAACTGCATATCTGGTCGATCGCTTCTCCCATGTCACAGGTTTGGATGCCTCCCCTCGCTCCATTCAACGAGCGCAGCACAACGTACCAAGCGCCACCTATGTAGAAGGCTGGGCTGAGGCAATGCCCTTTTCAGACAAGCAATTCGACCTGGTTCATACGAGTGCTGCCCTCCATGAGATGAAGCCCGATCAGCTTCGGCAAATTTTACAAGAAGTGCATCGGGTGCTAAAGCCAGGGGGAACATTTACCTTTGTAGATTTCCATGCTCCTACCAATCCCTTATTCGTTCCGGGGCTTTATCTATTTCTGTTACTGTTTGAAACTGAAACTTCCTGGCAGTTGCTGCGAACCAATCTCCTTGAGCTTTTGCATCAGACAGGTTTCGTAGGGAGCCACCCTAGCGGTATCTGCGAAGCAGTGCGCACGCTTTACGCAGGGGGCAGTCTTCAAGCCGTTCAAGTCAAAAAACCACTGAGCTAAGCCATGCCCTTCATCTTCATCGCCTGTCTCTTCCTTAGCCTCTGGTTAGCCCAAGTCTCGATCATCCTCCCCCTACACCTATGGAGTTCCTTCCATTTACCCTTTTGGCTCAGCTTGATCTTAGGCAGCATCGTTTTTTCCTGGCTATTTGGGGAATGATTAAGGATGTGTCAATGACGAAGCTAAGTCTACTTTGACAAGGTTTCAAGCTTGAGGCGGATAATTTCTAATAATTAGCAAGCAATTCCGATGATCAGCAGTCCGAGTGTAGCTAAACACATCAGAAGTTTTTTCGATAATCTTTAGCCCTCGTCCGCCCTCTGCCAGCAAATCCATAAATGCGGGCACAGCATTGAGGGAACGTTCCAAATCAAAGCCCGAACCCTGATCCCAAATCCGAATTTCGATCGCCTGACTGCGAGTACTGACCTCAATCTCAATCGGCACCTCTAGGGGTTTACCCTGATGCGCATGGCGCACCGCATTAGTGAATCCTTCTGCCAGAGCTAATTGACACTGTAACCAGACAGTGTGGGGTAAAGTAGGGTGTTTAAATTGATCAAACCAATCCAAAACTTGAGCCAATAGGCTCAGATCAGTCCGAACTAGAATTTTTACTCTTTTTGGGGGGTCTAAGGGGCAGAAGTCTGCCGAAATTACATTTCGCAATTTCATTTTAAGCTTCCAAATGAATTAAAGGAATTAATAATTTTCTACAAAGGATTCATGGATAAGAAGCATCCGCATCTTTACCTATTTAAAAATATCCAAAATTGCTGCGTTCCATCTTTCATACTAACCTATCTATTTCACCTATATAAACGTTAAAAACTAGTTAAAGTAAATCATTTTTTATGTCAAAGATTTTGGTTATTGATGATGACTCCGTAATTCGACTTTTAATTAAGAAAGCGTTACAAAATCAGGGGCACGAAGTAGTTCTAGCAATCAATGGACAGGAAGGCATTGAGCATGCTCAACGTCTCCAGCCTGCCATGATCATTTGTGATTGGATTATGCCCATTGTTGATGGCTTAGAAGTCTGTCGCCAAGTTAGAGCTAATCCTGACTTGTCTACGACGTTCTTTATTTTGCTAACAGCGCGTGGAGGCGTTGCCGATCGCATTCAAGGGTTAGATACAGGCGCAGATGATTTTCTTTCCAAGCCTATTAATATTGGAGAGTTGCAGGCACGAGTTCGGGCAGGATTACGGTTGCAGCAGTTAAGCCAAGACTTACAAAGTCAAAAGCAATTGTTAGAAGCAGAGCTAACCGAGGCAGCCACCTATATGCGATCGCTCCTCCCCAAGCCTTTGCAAGGTTCAGTTAGCATCGACGCTCGATTTATTCCTTCACGCCAACTGGGCGGCGATTGCTTCGATTATTTTTGGCTTGATCCAGATTACTTAGTCATGTATCTACTAGATGTTTCGGGACATGGCTTAGGCGCGGCGCTGCCCTCTAGCTTAATTCTCAATATTTTGAGGTTACAGTCTTTACCCGATGTGAATTTTTATCAACCTCATGATGTTTTAAGGGCATTGAATGAATCATTTCAAATGAGCCAACAAAACGATAAATATTTTACGATTTGGTATGGCGTTTACAACCAAATCAAGCGTCAGCTGACCTATGCGAGTGCTGGACATCCACCTGCTATTTTGAGATTTCAAACCTCTGACGGGCTGATGGAGGTTGATCAACTCAAAACGCCCAACTTTCCTATTGGGATGTTAACTGAGGCAACATTTGTTAGCGATCGTCAAACTATTCCCAAAAACAGCACACTCTATATTTTTAGTGATGGCGTTTATGATATTAGCCAACCGAAGCATCAGTCTTGGGGACTGAAGGAGTTTACTAAAACATTAGTTGAGCTAGAAACAACCGTCAACTTGGACGAAATTCTGACAACCATCCAACAAATGAGTGGCATTGAGACATTCGACGACGATTTGTCTCTACTGCGGGTCAACTTTAATTAATCCGCTTATACTTCTGAAGTGAGCGTTTTGATAAAGTGTTCCTGGTCTGCAAAAATTTCAAAGACCCGATCCATGCTAGTCAGTTCAAATAGCATCCTGACCTGTTGATTGACTGAGCAAACACAAAGCTTACCACCAGCAGAACGAACGGTCTTAAAAGCAGTCACTAATGCCGCCAGCCCAGAACTGTCCATAAACGTGACGTTGGTCAGATCTACCAAGATTAGCCTTGCCCCAGTCCCAACCACGTCGTTCAGTTCTCCTCGAAGTTGATGAGTCTGGTTTCCATCTAGTACACCAGCGGGTTGAATGACTTTGATATTCGTATCCATAGGGAGGTTTCGAGGAGCACAGCCGATTATTTCTGTCCTATTCTCCCCTATCGCGACGCTTTAACGATCTAATTCATTAGCGCAATCTGTTCTTATACAGATTTGATAAAGATATTGTGGAGTATCAAACTGAATGGACGAACCCGCTAATGTTAGGAAGTCTAGTGGTAGGAAGTTTATCCAAGACTCATAGCCAGGGACAACGCGTTAGGTTAAGAGCATTGAATGCAGGCGTTTTTGTGGGAAACCTATCAGCATCACAACGTTAGAGTATTTGTTAAGCCTCAGAGATGTGTCAGGGTATTGTGCATGGCTAGTAGTCTTCCTCGTTTTTCTAACAAGCGTTTCACTACATCTCTTGTCAAACGATCGCGGGGTCGAGAGAGTATTGTCTGGCGATCGGCATTTCTTATGGGGGGCATCACACTCTTCATGGGAGTTTGTGTCTTTCGGCTGGGGCAACTTCAGCTTATTCAAGGCAAAAGCAACGCTCAACTTGCCGAACAAAATCGCATTCGCCCCATGCCTCTCCCTGCCGACCGGGGCAACATCCGCGATCGCAATGGCAAACTCTTAGCCAGCAACCGGATTTCCCATGGGGTCTATCTCTGGCCCCGGCAACAAAGTCCTGAACAGTGGCAGCAAAGCGCAGTTAAACTCAGCCCGATTTTAGGCATTTCAGCGAAAGAAATTATTGAGCATATCCAAGAGCAGAAAGGCGGCTACAACTCTGTTTTGCCCGTTCGCATCAGTCAGCAAATTAGCCCAACGGCGATCGTTTCTTTGGCAGAGCAAGAGGAGCAGCTTCCCGGAGTAGAAGTTTTTGTGGGTTCAACCCGTTCTTACACCAATGGCGGATTGGCAGCCCATGTTTTAGGCTACATCGGCGAAGCATCGGAAGCCGATATAAAAGCCCACCCTAGCTATCCTAACGGGATGATCGTGGGGCAAATGGGAGTCGAGCGTTTAGCCAATGCCGAGTTGGAGGGTAAATGGGGCAAACGGATGGTCGAGGTTGATGCCCGCGACAAAGAAACCAGGTTACTGGGCATTGAACCTGCGGTGGGCGGTCGCGATGTGAAGCTCACCCTGAATATGGACATGCAGCAGGCAGCCGAAAAGGCGCTCAACGGCAGACGAGGAGCCGTAGTGGCGATGGATGTTAATACGGGTGAAGTTTTGGTCATGGCGAGTGCACCAACTTTTGATCCGGGTGCATTTACGCGACGGGTTTCCGATCGAGATTGGCAGCGTCTCCAGTCTGGCGATCAGCCGTTTCTCAATCGTGCTCTTCAAGGGTATCCACCTGGAAGCACCTTTAAGATTGTCACGGCAGCAGCGGGCATGGAATCGGGAAACTTCTCCCCTGACTCAACTCTCATGACTTCTGCCTTCATTAGCATGGGTGATACTAAGTTTTGGGAACATAGTAATTCGGGCTATGGCGTGATTGGCTTCCTAGATGCCTTTGCGTTTAGCAGTAATACCTTTTTCTATCAAGTAGGGTTGAAAACGGGTCCTGAAGCCATCTCAAAATGGGGCAAAAAGCTAGGCATTGGCTCAACCCACCTGGGGTTAGAAGGAGAGACACGCGGCAGCCTTCCCACTCCTGCCACTAAAGAAAAGATCTACGGTGAACCCTGGTATGGCGGCGATACAGTCAGCATGTCAATTGGGCAGGGATTGGCGCAAGCAACGCCCCTAGAATTGGCAGTGATGACGGCAGCGATCGCTAATCAGGGTTGGCTGGTTCAACCTCATTTATTAATGAGTAAAAATAAATCTGCTATCAACCAGCGAGTGGCTACAGGTCTATCTCCTGGCACCCTTAAAGCGATTCAACAAGGCTTGCTTGCTGTGGTGCAGAAAGGTACAGGACAAAGCCTCAACGATGGCTCTATTCCTTTGACAGCCGGTAAAACAGGCACATCTGAGGTTGGGACTGGACGCGAACCGAACGCCATGTATGTAGGATACGCCCCCTATGACAAGCCTCAGATGGCGATCGCCGTTGTTGTCGAAAATGGCGGATACGGTGGCGTGGCAGCGATCCCCATTGCTCACGAAGTCTACAAGGTTTTCTTTCAACAAGCTAAACCTAGCAAGCCAGCTAAGCCGTAGCCAGCCAGCATAGGAGTATCCTACATTCTAGGTTTGAATCTCAGTAAACTTTACCATTGACATCCGAGAGTTTAGGGGAATGACAAGGGTACTCAGACTACGATTGTCTTCCATCGTAGATAGGTTGAATTCACCGCCAATCCGCTGCATTAAACCCTGGCAGATAGTAAGGTGCAATCCTGGCAGCTGATCCAACAAAGAGGGCAACAGCAAATCGGTTGAACGTCCAGCTTGCAATGCCTCTAATAACTGGGGTTCTAATCGACCTTGGTCAGTCACAGACAAATCTAGAAAATTTGCATCCTTCTGACGACACCAAATGTCTAAGCGCCCGCCCACTGGAGAACGCGCACAGGCAAGAACTAAGATTTCGTGAAAAATGAATTCAATTTTGGCGATGTCGCCATTGAGGTTAAGATTTGCCTCGTTATGGACTTGTAGCCAAAGCTGACGCTGCTTAAAGAGGACATCAACTCTCTCTAGCGCTTGCTTTAACAGACTGGCTAGAGAAATTGATGCATCATGCTCGTGGAACTGCCACTGCTCATGCTTTAGCAACGGAGCCATAGCTGAAAGCGTGCTGCCAAGGTAGCGGAGGATTTGGGGGTAGCGCAGATTTGAGGCTGTATCTGGCTGGCTGGGCAGTTCGTTCAGCCGCCGGATGCCCATGCCGAGAATACGGTAAACCTCTTCTAGGCGGCGTTGTTTGTACCAGTTAAGCTGTTCTAGGGTTTCTTTTTGAACCACTAGACTTGAGGTCAAGCCTAGGTTACGCCGACACCATGCCAACTGGCTTGCCAAAATGCCTAGGACATTCATCTGATTGTCTGTCCAAGTGCGGTTCTGGCGATCGCCTACCAGAATTATTCCAGTTGGCTCATGGTCAGGGTCAGTCCGGAGCGCCAGCGCTAAAACCTGACCAATTTCAGAACCGCTCAACCAATAGCGAGTTTCGGGTGAAATTTCATCATGACCCAGCGATATCAGCCCGTCGGCTTGTAGCGCAGCTTGGATCAAGCTATCTGTTTGGGTCGGAATCAAAAGATCGGCGATTAAACCAAACTGTTGCTGCTGATTAACGACAGGCGCAACGACGCGAGCCGAAGTTCGACCGGGTTGCCAAGTTAAAAGCGCAACCAATGGGGCTTGCAGAATTTTAGCAATTTGCTGAGTCGCAACTTGCTCTAGACGCTCCAAATCCTGAGTTTGCCGTAGGGTCGTGAGTCCCCATTGGACGGCTTGATAATTTTTTTGCAGTTGATCGGTTTGTCGTTGAAGCTGAATTTGATGGGTTAATAAACCCACTTGTTGGCTAACAGTTTGGAATAGCTCCCGCTCAACATGGCTCCAACTCCGCGTTGCATCATCTCCAATGACAATCAATCCCTCTGGGGGTTTACCCACTGATGTATTACAAACGAGCAACGATCGCATTCCCAGGTCTAAAAACGTTTTGCGCCATGCTACTAGCTTTAGATCATCATCTAAGTTCTCAATGGCGATCGCCTCTAAACTTCGCTCCAACATTTGCCAATCGACCGGAGCAAGCCTCTCTAAAACAGTGGGCAAGGGGCGACGTTTGCCAGGAAGTTGGTTTTGATAAACAATCTCAAACTTTTTTAGGTCTTTGTTGTAAAGCAATACCAAAAACCGTTCTATCTTAAATCTCTGGCAGAGTTGTTCTGTGCATTTTTTGAGGCTACTTTGCCAGTCTTCCTCACTGTGAAGCGCGCGTGACACTTCAGTCGTCAAGCCTTGGTCGAGCTTTACTTGTTGAATTGCCTTTTCTGTTTGATCTAACGGGGCAGTCAGTCCAACCAAATGAGCAGCCCCTCGCACAAAGTTTTTTTCTTCCTCTGTCCAAGTTTGGACTTTATTACCTTCCACCGACAAAAAGCCTAGCAGTTCTCCTTGGTAGATGATGGGAGCCGCAATGAGCGATCGCGCCTGAATCATCTGCGTCAGTCGTCCTGTCTGATTTGCCTGCAATAAATTCGCTGCATCTTCTATCGAGACTAATTGATCAGCGCCCATTGCATAGTAAAAGCTAGTGACTTCCTGGACTGAAATCTCTTCTGACGGCTTTCCTTCTCTCGCCATAAAGCCAATGCCTCGATTGCCCAATCGCTTCCAAAAATAGCGTCCTTTAGGTTCGTACCAGTAAATGCTGGTGCGATGAGGCATCATGAAGCGATGGGTTTCATCCACAATGGCTTCAAGCTGTCTTTGAAGATTGGGAAGCGATCGCAGTTTAGGCAAAAGGTTAAGTAATGGTTCGTCAAGGCGCTTAAGTTGTTGCCGCTGCTGGTCTGCCTCTAATAAATAAAGTGACTTTGCCAACTCTCCCAAAATCATCGATAGGCGAGTTTTTTCCTCAGCATGGGGAGAAGTGCCCCACAGCGCCGAACCTAGCAAAACTATCCCAAGACAAGTGTTTTTATAACGAATTGGGAAAAACACCGTTCCTTGAATATTGAACTTGCGAGCCGCAATACTCCACTCGCCGCCTCTGGATTCTTCTTGTAAGTTAGGAATTCCTAGGGGGTGTTGCTGTGCAAGCACTTGCTCTAGTAAGTTGCCTGGCGCTACTGTAAATCGTTGTTTAAAGAAGCTTGGATCTCCTCCGGTTGAACAATTGCCACCTTTGCCCACCAACTGATGACTGCTGCGATCGTACCGACCGAGCCAAGCCACAGCATATTGTAGATCTGATTTGAGATACTCTAAAGTAACTCGAATCAATCCCTCTTCAGTCTCCTCTTCCCTTAGATCTTGAAGCGCAAGTTCTAAGGCGACGAGTTGTTTGTTATAGCTTACTGATTCTCTTTGCGAACCCATGCCAACCTATCAGAATTTCCTGTGCTAATGCTGAAAAAATGCTTCTCTTAAGAAGCTTGAAACTCGAACTTTTGTCGTAGCGCCCCTTGGTTTTCCTAGAGTGCCCTTGGAAGGGAGAGTGCTATCTTTTAAGCTGTAAGCCCTTGGGGTGAGTGCATTGGATATTTATAAATCTGGGGTTCGTCCGCTTTTATTTCAAGGTTTGAAGATAGACCCTGAGCAAGCTCATCATCAAAGCCTTCAGTTTTTGGGCTGGCTTGATCAATACCGCGATCGCCCCCCGCTGAACCTTTTACGCCAACAAATTAAACGAACCTGCTGCTTTGAGCATCCGAGCCTAGAGCAATCTCAATGGGGGATCAAGTTCCCTAACCCTCTTGGCATTGCGGCAGGGTTTGATAAGGACGGAGTTGCCGCCAATGTTTGGCAAGACTTCGGCTTTGGTTTTGCCGAACTCGGCACAGTCACCTTCCACGCGCAGCCTGGTAATTCTAAGCCTCGGATGTTCCGGTTACCGTTAGATGAAGCGGCTTTGAACCGGATGGGGTTTAATAATTTGGGGGCGGCGGCTTTAGCAGAGCGGTTAGAAAGTTTGGCAGAGCGATTAAAAAGTAAGGGGGCGATCGCTCACCCGATTAGCATTCCAATTGGCATTAATTTAGGAAAGTCTAAAGTAACTGCCCTAGAGGATTCAGCGGCAGACTACTTAGGCAGCTTTCAACTGCTAAAGAACTTAGGTGATTATTTTGTAGTGAACGTGTCTTCTCCTAATACGCCAGGGTTGCGATCGCTCCAATCGACAGAGCAGCTTGAACCGATTTTGTCGACGCTTCAGCAAGAAAACTCTGCCCAAAAGCCCTTGTTTGTGAAAATAGCGCCTGATTTGGAGTGGGAGGCGATCGCCGCTGTCATTGAATTGGCACAAAGTCATCGACTCGCAGGTATCATTGCCACCAACACAACGATCCGCCGAGATCATCTTAAAACGCAGATCATTACGACGACTGGCAATCGAGTCAGCGAAGAAGCAGGCGGCATCAGCGGCGCACCCTTACGAGAGCGATCGACGGAGGTAATTCGGTTCATCTACCAGCAAACCAGAGGCACCCTACCGATTATTGGAGTGGGCGGCATTTTTACAGCGGATGATGCTTGGGAAAAGATTACGGCTGGAGCCAGTTTATTACAGGTTTATACAGGCTGGATTTACGAAGGGCCAGGAATGGTACAGCGAGTTTTGAAAGGGTTAGTTCAAAAGATAGAAGAACAGGGGTTAGAAAATATTGGCGAGGCGATCGGGCTGGGACACGATAGTAAACTTTAGGGCAATAGTTTTAAGTTATATAAATTCTCCGTCTCGCATGATACGATTCGGGCGAGAACGAACTATAGGTTAATTTGTGGGAAAGCTCACCTCATGAAAGCCTGATAGCTTATGAAGTCGCTGCAATGATTTACGCTTATGCCGGAATCGCTCTCATCCTCTTTTTAATGTCCTTCAAAATTTGCAATGAGTGGGATCGCCATGTTGTCTTTACGCTGGGTCGGTTTACAAAAGTAACTAGACCAGGCTTGTATCTCTTAGTGCCGTTTTTGCAGAGTGTGAAACGTGTGGTTGATACGCGCATCATCACTTATACGGTGCCCCTGCAAAAAGGGTTGACAAAAGATAATATTCCAGTGGAAGTGGATGCGATCGTGTTTTACAAGGTCAATGATGTCAAAGCCTCGGTTTTGAACGTTGATGATTACCACCGGGCGACTCAACTCTCTGTTCGGTCTGCCATCCGCGACATGGTTGGAAAATCACAGCTAGACGAACTTTTATCAGAGCGCGATAAAATTGGTGACATTGTTAGGGAACATACCTCGGAACTGGTTACGCAGTGGGGTTTGTTGATTGTTACGGTGGAAATTAAAGACGTGATTGTGTCAAAAGAACTGGAAGATGCGATCGCTAGAGAACCCGCAGCAGAAAGGGAAAAAAGAGCCAGATTGCTTCTGGCACAGGCAGAGGAACTGGCGGCAGATGCGATCGTTCGAGCTTCTCACAAATATGCCAATGACCCAGTAGCGTTGCAGCTTCGATCGATGAATATGCTTTACGAAATGTGTATGGAAGGTAAATCAACGATGGTATTTGTGCCCACTACAAATACTGGGAATGGGATGCCCAGCATCATTGGCATGGAGAGCGTGAAGGGGATGATCGAGCAACATCAACCGCGTGAGTTAAAGATAGAGACGCAGCCCGAACCGCTAGAGTTTCCAAACTGAACTGCTGTTTGCTGGACGTGGCGATCGCCCGATCGGGCAGTGGGGTTAGCGCAGATAGATACGCAAAGTATAGATACAATGATGCGAATAAGCGATCGTTGATACCTCACCTAAAGCCTTCGACATGCAAGTACAATTCCGCGAATGTGATTTTTTTGACCTGTGGATTTGGTTAGAGTTCAGTACTGTGCCCTCGGAGATGGAACGTCAGTACGTTGAAGAGGTGTTTAACTCTCTGTTTCTATTAGGAAAGCTGGGCGGGTTTAATGCCGAGAACCTGCAAGTTCAAGACACTGGCATGGAAATTAGTTACATGGATTACGACCAAGATGCATCCAGCAATAGCTTCATGGCATTGATGCATAACCTTGGAGAATTTGAGTACAACGGCACTTGGGCACGGTGTTGGTTTGATATGGGCACCTCCGATGCGATCGCCCTTGATGTTCTAATCAATGCCCTGGAGCAACTTAATAAAGATTACGTGACCATTGAGCGCTTAATTATTGGCGGAGAAAATGAAGATTGGACTATTCCTCAGAACAGGCGGCAAGACTTCGCAGATCTTCGCGACGATGAAGACAATAACTAAGCCTGAGAAACTAAGCTCAAGAAACTAAGCCTGAGAGAAGTAACTAGACAATCCTCTCAGGTGTCTTTTGTCTTTTACACGTTAAAACTCATCATTTCCATAACTACTGCTTCCACCCGCCTCATTGTCGCGTTTAGAACCCAGTAGATCCAGGCGATCGACGCGAATCAACGGCTTAGAGCGACTAACGCCCGTACTCTTATCTTGCCAATAGTCAAACTTTAATGCGCCTGAAACCCCAATCAAGCTACCTTTGCGAACATAGTCAGCAGCAATTTGGGCGGGTTGTCCCCATACTTCTAACTCAAACCAATCTGGCTCATCGCTGTCTTTCCTGCGTCGTTTGACCGCAAGCGTAAATCGGCAAACCACACTACCCGATTCAAAATACTTCACTTCAGGTTCTCTTCCGACCCGCCCAACCAAAGTTACCGAATTAAGACTCATAATTATCCTCTTGCAGACCCATGGGATTTTGATAGTACAAAAGTACGAAATCCTGCATTTAGCTATTGTAATCAAACTGTTGATAAAGCGATCGCAAATTGCGCCTACAGTTATCTACAGAAGGATTAGAGTAAAACGACTCAAATTTTTTCTGGTAAATATCTGCGCTAGGCAGATGAAGTGCACAAAATCGCCAAAACTGTCTGAATTGTTCTTCATTTTACAGTCATTTCATTCAGGAGCCGTCAAGCTTTGGATGAAATGACTAGACTATGAGTGAAAAACGTAATAAGATCCACCATGGTATTTGGCGATCGTGCAATCTCCAATCAACCGTCTAGTTCTGGGAGCTTAGAAAGTTAGTGGGTTTCTTAAATCGCTTCTCATTATCGCGTGACATGGGTATCGATCTCGGTACTGCAAACACGCTCGTTTATGTATCTGGCAAAGGCATTGTGCTTCAGGAGCCTTCCGTAGTCGCTATCGACCAGGAAACAAAGGAACCCCTGGCTGTTGGAGAAGATGCCAAGAAAATGTTGGGACGAACACCGGGGAATGTCATTGCCCTACGTCCTCTCCGAGATGGAGTCATCGCAGACTTTGACACCGCCGAATTAATGCTCAAGCATTTTATTCAACGCGTACACGAAGGTCGGGCTTTAGTTTCACCTCGTATTGTCATCGGAATTCCAAGCGGCGTAACTGGCGTTGAGCGTCGGGCCGTTATGGAAGCAGCTTCTCAAGCTGGGGCAAGAGACGTTTTTTTAATTGATGAACCTGTCGCCGCTGCCATTGGTGCAGGCTTACCGGTTGCTGAGCCGACCGGAAACATGATTATTGATATTGGAGGCGGTACGACTGAAGTTGCCGTGCTGAGCTTGCAGGGAACGGTGCTGAGTGAGTCGGTGCGGGTCGCTGGCGATGAGTTGAGCGAGGCGATCGTCCATTACATGAAAAAGGTTCATAACCTGGTCATTGGAGAACGGACTTCTGAAGAAATTAAAATTTTCGTTGGCTCTGCCTATCCTCTCGACGACGACGACGAACTGGTGATGGACGTGAGAGGTTTGCACCTGTTGTCTGGCTTGCCTCGTACCGTGTCTGTGAAGGCTCCTGAAATTCGTGAAGCGATGGCTGAGCCGCTCTCAGTCATTATTGAAGCCGTAAAGCGGACTTTGGAGCGGACTCCCCCTGAATTGGCTGCCGATATTATCGATCGCGGTATCATGCTGGCAGGTGGCGGAGCTTTGCTGAAAGGTCTTGATACCCTAATTAGTCATGAAACGGGTATTGTAGTTCACGTTGCGGCAGACCCCTTAAGTTGTGTTGTGCTAGGGACAGGGCGAGTTCTTGAAAACTTCAAGCAGCTAGAGCGGGTCTTTAGCGGACGTTCTTCTCGCTTTCATTAAGCGATCGGGCACAGAACGAGGCGACTGACCACTGCTCTACAGCCGATTATTCCTGATCTATCAGCGCCTGACCTAACAGTGCCTGGTTTAACAGCGAATGTTCGGCTAGCTGAGGGCGAAAAGAGCTTTAATAACTTGGGGCCATATTCAGTCTTTACAGAGTTCGGATGTACGCATTACGTCGTTGGTGGGATCGCAATGGAGTTAAGCTAGGACTGATTAGCCTAGCAATAGGGAGCGCTTTGCTGATGCGACAAACTCAGGGGGCGCTTGTTTTTGAAACCTACCGTTGGCTGACACAGCCGTTTGTTCGTAATTCGGCGCAAGTTACTCAGGCAGGAACGCCGAGAGAACGAGAGCTAGAACAACGGTTGGTAGAGCTAGAGAGCCAAAACCGAGAATTGCAAAAGCTGCTTAAATACGTTGATAAGCGATCGGATAAAGGCGTTACTGCCCCTGTGATCGGGCGTAGTTCGGATCATTGGTGGCAAGAGATTATTCTGAGTCGGGGCAGCGATGATGGCATTCAGCCCGGATTCATCGTTTCAGGTATTGGTGGAATTGTGGGACGAGTTGTAGGAGTAACGCCTCACACCAGCCGAGTTCTGCTTATTAGTGATCCCAGTAGCAAGGTCGGCGTAACTGTGAGTCGATCGCGTAATATGGGCTACATTCGAGGACAATCGGCAAATCGAGTCATCATGGTCTTTGTTGACAAAGTCCCTGATGTTCGCAAAGGCGACGTGATCACGACTTCTGCTCTAAGCCGCTTGTTTCCCTCAGGGTTGCCTGTGGGGATTGTAGAGTCGATTAGCTTTAACAAAAGTCCAGCACCCGAAGCTGTAATCGAGCTTTCTGCACCAATTAGTCATTTAGAATGGGTTATTGTTAGCCCTAATCCTAAAGTGGCTGAGGCTAGAGCCGTAGAGGAAGAGGCGACGCAACCACCTGAAAAACCCAGCGGTTTTGAGGAAGATTCGGGTGCCCCTCAAACTCAATTGACCGAATATAACCTTCCTCAAGAAAGCATCCAACAGTTTCAAAATCGACCCGAAGCCGAGTTGCCTGCGATCGCTCCGCCAGAACCCTCTATATCCCCACAGCCTCCTCCAGAGGCAGAAATTGAGGCTAGTCCTCCGATGGTGCCAGAAGCAAGTTCGCCTGCCCCAATCGAGGCTTCCCCAATCGAAGAAATGGCTCCCGTAGAAACAATCCCTGTTTTACCTGCACCCATTGAGGATATCCCGCCCTCTTCAGACACTTTGGAAGGAAGTGATAGTCCTTGATTAATAATTTTACGAAGTTGGAACCCCGGACGCTTCAAACCATCAACTGGGCAGTAACGGTAGGTTCAGTCTTTATTTGTTTGCTCATCTTGCCTATGCGACTTCCTGGAATGGAGCTACTATCAGTCAGCCCTAATTGGTTGCTGATCTGGGTAGTAGCCTGGAGCGTTAAACGGACAGGCTTTGAAGGAGCGATCGCTGGACTGGTTCTAGGTTTAATTCAAGATGGTATGACTTACCCTAATCCAACTCATGCCGTCAGCTTGGCAGCGGTAGGGTTTTTGACTGCCCGGTTGCAAAAGCAGCGCTATGTCAGAGAAGATTTTATCTCGATCTCCCTCATTGTCTTCGGCATGGCAATTTTAGCTGCCACTATCACAGCGATTCAGTTTAGCTGGCATAGCCCTGCTGCTTCGACGGAAATGGTGAATCGAACATTAGGAGAGATTTGGACAAACCACCAACGAATTGCCTTAAGCTCTGCAATTTTAAGCAGTTTGTGGGCACCCGCAGTTTACTACCCGCTTAACCGCTGGTGGGAAATGGTGGAGACTGTTGTACAGCCGCAGCAAAATAAACTTAAGAACCAAAGCTTTTAACGTCTACAGGGCATCCAATATTGACCGTTTACTTAGAATCCACAAGATGGTGGACGGCTGAGAGGAGGTCAGTGTGAATGCACGTGGGCTGAAGTTTTTGTAAATAATTGTGGCTACGAATACCGCAACTGACGGCGATGGTGGGAATGCTCATCGCTTTACCTGCCAGAACATCAGCTTCAGTGTCGCCCAGCATCCAAGCATGAGCAGGTGAATGATTTGTCCAAGAGAGATGGGCGATCGCTTTTCCTAACAATTGAGTTTTGTGATCAGACTGATTACTGTAAGCTGCATTTGAGTCTTGCGTACCCCAAATTTCGCTAAAAATATGAGCTAAGCCATAACTTTGCAGCATTTGAGTCGCTTGGACTTGACAGCGCAGAGTAACAAGAACCAAGCGAACGCCTTGTGCCTGGAGAAGTGCCAAAGCCCATCTTACGCCAGGTTGGAGTTGGTCTTGGTGCAGCAAAGTTGGCTGGTTAACAATTTGGGTTACCCGTTGCAAAAAATGATCAATCTCTTGACCTTGCAGCCCAGAGCGCATAGCAATTTCTACATCCGGTGTGCGCTCTTGCTTCATTTGCCAAAATTGCTCTTTACTAAGAATGCGAATCGGTAAAGAGATCCCAGCAGTTTGATAGAAGCTTTGAATTTCAGCGAGTCCAAGTTGATAGGTACTGTAGTAGCGGTCTGAAACATCAACAATAGGGCCGTCGAAGTCGCAGAAAAGTGTTACAGGTGAAGAGGATCGGTAATCATGGGAGGGAGCAGATGCATGACTCCTGACAAATACCTCAGAGCGATCGCCACACAAGGCAGAACTATCTGATTCAAAAGCGATAACACAAGTCATAGATTAGTAGGCTGCGTCAATATATTGCGAAATGTTTACTAACACTAACAGTTATTTATATAAGTCGTCAAGAAGAGAAATATTTTTTATATTAGCAATTCTTATGAGATTATTACCCAAACAACCCGCTCTAAAGTGCCCAGCATCTCTGGCATATCCTCTAGAGCAGGTTAGTTTAAATCGTTAGCCGTTACCTTTATTTGCCGAAACCACGCCCTCGATGGGTTGAGGGCAGGCAAATACAGTCATTTAGCTGAGCTTTGATCTGCTCATGATTTAGTTCTTGCCCAATCAAAACTAGTTGATTTTTGGGCGTACTCGTCCACTCGGTATCATCCAGCGAGAATCGTTTACCGCTAAGGTGAAAGACATGACGTTTGGGGCTTTCGTCAAACCAAAGAATGCCTTTGGCACGAAAGACCGTAGCTGGAAGTTGGTGGTCTAGGAATTGTTGGAATTTTTTAATAGAGAGAGGGCGATCGCTCTGAAATGACAAAGACGTGAATCCATCTACTTCTAAATGATTGGAGTGATGGTGCTGCTCGTGGTCGTGGTCATGCTCACAATGTCCATGATCATGATCGAACGCTGCATGGTCGTGCTCATCAGGCTTCTCAGTAGGGTGGTCATGATGATCATGGGCGTGATCATCATGGGCGTGATCATCATGATCATCATGACCCTTTTCCTCGGAAGTATAGTACTTATCCGATTCAAACAATCCCACGCTCAGAACCAAAGGCAGCGGCACTTTAGACTGCGTAGTACGAAGAATTCTTGCCCCTTCCTTAATATCTCTGATCTTGAGTTCAAGAGAGTCTAAATCAGCCTCATCCACCAAATCAGTCTTATTGAGCAGAATAATATCGCCGTAGAGGATTTGATTGTATGCAGCTTCACTGTTAAACAAATCAACGCTGTAATTTTCGGCATCGACTAGCGTGACAATGGAATCGAGGCGAGTTAAATCTCGGAGTTCGGTTCCCAAGAAAGTCAGCGCGACAGGCAGAGGATCAGCCAAGCCCGTGGTTTCTACTACCAAGTAATCAATCTTGTCCGATCGCTCCAACACTCGATACACGGCTTCCATAAGGTCATTATTAATGGTGCAACAAATGCAGCCATTGCTGAGTTCCACCATATTCTCGTCGCTGTTCTCGGTCGTAATTAGCAGTTCATTGTCAATACCAATTTCGCCAAACTCGTTGACCAAAACTGCGGTTTTGATGCCGTCTTGGTTACTCAGAATATGATTGAGGAGAGTGGTTTTTCCACTGCCTAGGAAGCCTGTAATGATAGTGACGGGCAGCCCTTTTTTAGCGTCGTCCATGGGGCTGGGGGTTGGGGTAGAACGGTTGGGGGTAACTGCTGATGTCATGGTGCGCAGTGGGTAGGGTTCAGGATATATAGTTAAAGATTGCAATTAAGCAGCAATGTCTAGATTCAAGTCTAGATTGCTTATTGTAGCGTTTGAGATTGATTCCTATGATCACTTAAGTTTTTCAAGTCGTTGTGCTTGCCTTTATTGCCATGACCCTATCGCTTTACAACACGCTAACCCGCCGCAAGGAACCTTTCGAGCCTTTAGAACCAGGCAAAGTGAAGATGTATTATTGCGGAGTAACGGTGTATGACTATTGCCATTTGGGTCATGCCAGAGCCTGCATTATTTGGGATGTGGCACGGCGATATTTGCGCTGGCGGGGCTACGAGGTTAGGTATGTACAGAACTTTACAGATATTGATGACAAGATTCTGAACCGCGCTAAGAAAGAAGGCTCTTCTATGGAAGCAGTGGCAGAGCACTACATTCAGGCATATTTTGAGGATATGGCGCGGCTGAATGTGATGGAGGCAGATGAGTACCCGCGCGCGACCCATACGCTAGACGGCATTAAGCGGTTAATTCATGAGCTAGAGCAGAAGGGATATGCTTACCCAGCGGCGGGAGACGTTTATTACTCAGTGCGATCGTTTGCGGAGTATGGCAAGTTGTCGGGGCGGAAGCTGGACGATATGCAGGCAGGCGCGAGTGGACGCTTAGATGGGGAAGACCCAGAAGTGAGCCGGAAGCGTGACCCGTTTGACTTTGCGCTGTGGAAAGGGTCTAAGCCAGGAGAGCCTGCCTGGGATTCACCCTGGGGAGCGGGTCGTCCGGGGTGGCATATTGAGTGTTCGGCAATGGTGCGCGATCGCCTGGGCGATACGATCGACATTCATGCAGGTGGCACGGATCTAGTCTTTCCTCACCACGAAAATGAAATTGCCCAATCAGAAGCGGTCACAGAGAAACCATTGGCGCGGTACTGGATGCATAACGGCATGGTGAATGTAAACGGTGAAAAAATGTCTAAATCCTTGGGCAACTTCACGACCATTCGCCGACTTTTAGATTCTGGGTCAGACCCAATGGCGCTCAGGCTATTTATTTTGCAAGCCCAGTACCGCAAGCCCCTGGACTTTACCGAAGCCGCGATCGCTTCTGCCCAAAATAGCTGGAGCACCCTTAAAGAAGGACTGCTTTTTGGCTATCAACAGGGTCAAAAACTGGATTGGACAGACACGCAAGATCTTTCGTTTGGCGATCCTGCTGCTATGAGAATTGCCATGGACAGTGAATTGGTTCAGCGCTTCCAGACAGCAATGGATAACGACTTGAACACGCCTGGCGGGGTAGCAGTTTTATTTGAATTGGCAAAAGATTTGCAACGAGAAGGCAATATTCTGACTCATGGAGGCAAGACGGCGACTGAGCCCCAGGCGTTGAGGCAGCAGTGGCAGATGCTAGTCTGCTTGGCGCAAGTTTTAGGGCTGGAAGCGAAACCTGAGGCAGAGGAGCAGTCTGGCGATCGCTCAGGTGCGCTGTCGGATGCAGAAATTGACGCAAAGATTCAGGCGCGGAATCACGCGAAGCAGACAAAGAATTTTGTCGAAGCCGATCGCATTCGGGACGAGCTAAAAGACAATGGGGTAACGCTCATCGACAAACCAGGGAGCGTAACGGATTGGCATCGCAGCTAGGCTGGCTCCATCATGACTCCAACAAACCTGTTAGAACTGTGCCGAAATGGCGATCCTAGCGCGATCGCCACGCTCCTCAATAGAGGACTTCAAGGCAAAAATGCCACTGCTAGTGCCGACTGGCAAGGAGATCAACTCAACGTTCGCCTCAAAGCTGATACGCTACCGAGTCAAACCGGACTCTTAGCTCTTGTGCATCGCACCCTGAAAACCCTGCAAGTTGAAGCAGTAGAAACTTTGCGGGTCTATGCCTACGAAGCCAACAATCCAGTTCCCGTCTGGATGTATCAGATGGATCTGAGAGAAAGTATTGAGCAAGACAGTGAAGAAGGGGATCCGTTAAGCGATCTGTCTGCCTCGCCAACTTCATCCACTGCTTCTAAAGCCTCGCTCGATCGCTTCCTCGTCTGCGGTTTAGGAGGACTAGGGCAATACTGCGTCTACAGCCTCAAACGATTTGCATTGCGGGAGTTTGAAATTCGGGTGACGGCGATCGAGAAGTTTGCCACCCAGGAGTGGGAAGTTCAGGACTTGCCCAGTTTGCTTGATGAACCTGCCATTATTGGCGACTGCCGGGATGATCAGGTGCTGCTGAGGGCAGGCATACAGGACTGTCGGGCAGTGTTGCTGGTCACCAACGACGAGAGCGTCAACATTGAAGCAGCGATCGCCGCCCGTCGGCTCAACCCTAAAGTCCGTCTGATTGTTCGTTCCGCTCGCCAAAGCTTAAACCAACTTTTGAAACAGCAATTGGGCGATTTTTTGACGTTTGAGCCAACTGAGCTACCTGCAAATGCTTTTACGCTGGCGGGGTTAGGAGCCGGAATTCTAGGCTTTTTTGACATTGGCGATCGCCGATTACAAGTCGTAGAGCAACGAGTCGAACCCCACGATCGTCGCTTCGATGGGTTTTCAGCAAATTCATTGCTGCATGAACAGAAGTATCGTTTGCTCAGTCATATTCCTGCCAACCTGACAGTTACGAATCGCACCTCATCAAACCGTGCTTTTTATAAATGGCGAGCAGGCACTCAGGTTAGAGCCGGCGATACGGTGACTTATATTGAACTCATTGATCAAAGCAAATCACCGATTGAATTGACGGTGCCAGAAAATAATTGGCGATCGCTCTGGCAAAAAATTCAGGAAACAGGAGGTTTGGGGGGCAGCCTTGCTTTGCTCTGGCGCTGGATACAGGCAAAACAGACTCGCCTAGTAGTAGGAGTAGGGCTGACCACCTCGCTGCTTTTATGGATCTTGGGCACCGTTATTCTTAAAAGCAACATTCCAGGAATGACCTGGGAAAGAGCAATTTCGTCAGGAGCCATTTTGCTACTCGGAGGCTACGGCGATTTATTTGGAGGGCTGACAGAAGAAGTGGCAGTTCCAAGCTGGGTGCCGTTGGTTTGCCTGCTCATCACTGCTATTAGCCTCCTATTTATTTTGGGAGTATTTGGTTTAATCACTGATACCTTAATCAGTTCTCGCTTCAGTTTCCTCAGAAAACGTCCGCCCATTCCAAAGCGAAACCACATTGTTTTAGTTGGCTTTGGCAGAGTGGGACAACGCATTGCAGCAGTGCTGAAGGAGTTTAAGCAGCCGTTTGTGGCGATCGCAGAGCAACTAGACGACCCTCACCTACAAACCCAAATGCCGCTCCTGGTGGGCAATCCTCTCACCGAACTTGCCCGCACCAACTTTGCCACCGCCAAAAGTGTCATTGTGGTCACCGAAGACCAAATGCTGAACCTAGAAGTTGCTTTGTTAGCCCGCAATGCTGCTCAGCAGATTCATCGCAACATTGGCTTAGTAGTTCGCACCTACGAGCAACGCTTCAGCAATAACCTAAGCGACCTGCTGCCCGATGCCAAAACACTCACTGCCTACGCCCTTTCCGCAGAAGCCTTTGCCAGTGCAGCATTTGGCGAAAATATTCTGGGGTTATTTCGGCTCAATCATCAGACAATTTTGGTCACAGAATATCGGGTAGGAACAGCAGATACGCTAGTGAACAAAACTCTGGCTCAAGTCGCGTATGGCTACGGCGTTGTGCCTGTCTACCATCAAACAGTCCAAGTCACACCTCCCACCGCGTATGACCCCGATAAGTTTTTGCTGCCGCCGGATGAGCGGTTGTTGACGGAGGGCGATCGCCTGGTCATTCTCTCTTCTATCAATGGATTGCGCCGCATTGAGCATGGAGACATGCTGCCATCCCAACGCTGGCGGTTAGCCATAGCGCGCGCGCTTAAGCCTGGAGATGTTTTTGATTGCAGCAGCCTATTGTTTAGGCTTTCAAGCTGCACTTTAGAACAGGCAAGAAGTTTTATGGCGAATCTTCCCGGCTCGATGGAACTGGATCTTTATTCTCATCAGGCGTACCGACTTGAAGAAGAGCTAGGGAGACAGGTACCCGTCCAGTTAGAGGCGATCGCTCAAGAACAAAGCACCTAATGCGCCGTTCTACCCAAGAGCGGTGAAGCGATCGCCTCGCCTGTCTCGACATCAAATAAATGTATTTTCTCTGGAGATACCGATAGCCAAAGCGTTTCTCCAATCGACACGACCCGATCAGACTCTGTTCGCACTTGAATCAGGGGCGCATCAGGATCATTTTCTGCCTCTATTAAACTTGCCGTCAGATAGGTTTCGCTGCCTAATGCCTCGACGCGCTCGACGCGGATGGGAATATTTTTGGGAGCCGGAACACTGACGTGGAGATGCTCTGGGCGAATGCCTAATAACAAAGAGCGATCGACATAGTGCCTCAAGTCCATTTCCCAAATGCCAGGGAGTGTTAGCCGAAACTGAGGATGTTGGAGGGTCGCTGGAGCTTTGACCTGCACCGGCAAAAAGTTCATCGGTGGAGAACCAATAAATTCTGCTACAAAGCGATTTGCTGGCTGATTGTATAGCTCTAGCGGTCGGGCGATTTGCTGAATCTGTCCGGCGTTCATCACCGCAATGCGATCGCCCATGGTCATCGCCTCAGTCTGGTCATGGGTCACATAAATCGTCGTCGTTCCTAGCTTGCGCTGCAAATTGACGATCTGAGTTCGGGTTTCGGTGCGCAGCTTGGCATCTAAATTCGACAGCGGCTCATCCATCAAAAAAACTTGGGGATCGCGCGCCATCGCCCGCCCTAGTGCCACCCGCTGCTTTTGTCCTCCCGATAACTGCTTTGGTAAGCGATCAAGCAGCATCTCGATTTGCAACATTTCGGCGATCGCTTGAACTCGCTGAGCGATCGCCCGTTCATCTGCGGTTTCGTAGCGCCAACGCCGAGGCAAAGTGTGGCTCGCCTGAGCCAATACCCGCTGAGCCAGACCTGTCGAATGATTTCTACCCGCTCGTCGCAACCCAAACGCCAGGTTATCGTATACCGTCATGTGCGGGTAAAGGGCGTAGCTTTGGAACACCATGGCGATATCCCGCTCTTTGGGAGGCAGATGATTGACCTGGCGATCGCCCACCCAAATATTGCCACCCGTCAGCGTTTCTAACCCCGCAATCAGTCTTAGCAACGTACTTTTTCCGCAGCCCGAAGGCCCCACCAGCACCATAAATTCGCCGTCTTCTACATTGAGATTAATGCGTCGAAGAATGGCGACAGAATCCGCCTCAGCCGTCGCCTCAGAAACTCTGCCGCTCTGACGACTGGGAAAGCTTTTGTAAACGTTTTCTAAAACAACTTGCGCCACGGTAATTAATGTTTCCTAGTTTTTGATCATTCTCCGTCATCGCTCCGAAGTTTACCTACAACTTTCTAAAAGAGGGTCGGTAGAAAACAGACGCGATCGTCTTAATCAACATACCCAAGCCCCCAGATCATTAGGGTTAAAGCCATCCAAGTCACTCCAAACACGACTAATCCAATAGCAGAATAGAGCGTTCCTTTTGAGAAGTTCAGCCAACCGAAGAGAAAAGTCAGGACACCTGCTGCGATCGCAATTCCTGTGGCTAGCCCCAACAACCTATCTTCTCCCACTGAGTGTAAAAAGAAATTGCGCTGCGGATATTGTTCTCTCAAACTTGCCATTTGCTCAGCATTCAATCCCAAATTGCTCTCGGTTGAAACCACAGGCTGCCAACCTCCGATAATCAGCCCATGAAAATATCCATTGCAGCCCGCTGTTTGACCCGCATAGGACATTTGGCACTGCTTTACCTCACTGGATGTTGATGTCATCGTGAGTTCGAGAGGACGATTCAACAGCGAAATCTGGCACTGATGCTGCTGTCCAGCTTGGGTACAAGAAAGCGATCGCCCTGGAATGAAGACAGATTGAATTTGTAGCCCTGCGACTTGTCCACCTACAGGCATAGGGGCGGAAATAATCAACTGAACTGTCAGCGTACTAACTAACACGAAGAAAAGCGCGATCGTGCTATTCAAAACAAAGCGAGCGGTTCGACGCATAGGAATTTCCTGAAAGTGATGAGCTTTCAGATCGATATTCCTCAGGAAGGGTTCCACACCTCGATCGAACTACACAAGATTTTTTCAGACAGTTTGTGACTTCGGCAGCCCTATTAGAGGTTGTCTGAGAAGTCTAGGTTGCTATCCAATCCGCCCCCTAAATCCCCCATTTTGGGGGACTTTGAAGAAGGAGTGGCTCGGAAGTCCCCCAAAATGGGGGATTTAGGGGGCGAGTGTAAGAATCTTTGATACTTCTCAGACATCCTCTTAAAAGAACGATGCCTCAAGGTAATCACAGCTTTGCAAAAAATCTCAACCTCATATTGGAGAGCAGTTGTTTGGTTGCTTGACTAAACGGTAAGATGTGGGGAGTTTAGTCTACTCCATAGTTATTCATTGCTAAAACTATGCCCCTTCCTATTGTTCCTCTGGCTTACCTCCTACTGGCAGGAGCATACCTTCTTGTTCTGCCTCTAGCCACCATTTTTTACCTCAAAGCTCGTTGGTATATCGCTAGCTCCATTGAGCGAGTCCTCATGTACTTTCTAGTATTTTTCCTTTTCCCAGGGCTACTGCTCATCAGTCCTTTCCTCAATTTCCGTCCTTTGCCTCGGCAGATGGGTTAGGACAATATGCGACGAATTGACGCGATCGCCATTGCTGTTGGTTTTTTTGCCGCAGGGGGCGCTATTTATCTAATCCTCCAACAAGTGGGTCTAGACAACATCAATGCAGGCATTTGGAGTCAAGTTATTTTGGTGGGTGGGCTAATCGGCTGGATTATTACCTATGTCACGCGGGCGCTAACTCAAAATATGACCTACAACCAGCAGCTTAAAGACTACGAGAATGCGGTGCTGCAAAAACGCCTCGAAGAAATGAGTCCAGAAGAACTGGAAAAATTGCAAGCCGATGTAGAAGCTGAAAAAGCTCAACAGCAACCTCCCACAAATCAGTAGAAATAGCGCCCTGTGTTTACCCAAGCAAGATAAAATGGGGAGCGTTTTATTTTAGGTTTCGGCATGGTTTCAGTTTCTAGCTGCATGAATTCACTGCGCGATCGCGGACAATGTGCCCTCATCCCGTTCATCACAGCCGGTGATCCCAATTTAGAAACCACCGCCGCCGCCCTTCAAATTCTCGATCGCAGCGGTGCAGATATCATCGAACTCGGCGTTCCCTACTCCGATCCGCTTGCCGATGGCCCCATCATTCAGGCTGCCGCCACGCGCGCTCTGCAACAAGGAACAAAGCTAGACAATGTGCTGGAGATGCTAAAAATCGTCAGCCCCAAATTGCGATCGCCCATCGTCCTTTTCACTTACTACAACCCTGTTCTCAATCGCGGCATCGAAGCCTTTTTTCAAGACATTGCAGCAGCAGGAGCCAGCGGCATTGTCATCCCCGATCTGCCTTTAGAAGAAGTCGAAAAACTATTGCCTGCCGCCGCCGCTGCCAGCGTTGAAATTATTCTGTTAGTCGCCCCTACCACACCCAAAGAACGGCTAGAAGCGATCGCCGCCCAATCTCAGGGCTTTATCTACTTGGTCAGCGTCACAGGTGTGACTGGAATGCGGATTAAAGTCGAAAGCCGAGTGCAAGAACTCATCACAGAACTAAAAGGCGTTACCGACAAAGCGATCGGCGTTGGCTTCGGCATTTCTCAGCCTGCACAAGCCAAGCAAATGATGGAATGGGGTGCGGATGCTGTCATTGTGGGCAGTGCATTTGTTAAGCGCCTGGCAGAAGGTTCACCCGATCAAGGGCTACAAGCGATCGAAACCCTCTGTCGCAGTTTGAAGGCGGCGATCGCTGAGTAAGCTCTCAGGCTAGGTGGAAATATCCTTAGACTTAGCACGACGTTTTCTATCTGTCGCTTTGGGTTGCTTTGCCTTTGCCTTACTCTTGTTTAGAGCAGATTTTGGAGGTTTTAAGGTTTTTCCTTTTTGACCCAGAACGTGCAAAATATGCTCCATTATGAGCTTGGGCGCATTAGTTGCAGCTGCATACAAAATGGCTTCATGGGCGATCGCCCCAATTTCTCCGCCGTTCAGCTTTACTGTTGCTAACCCATCCCAATCCATCTCGTCTCGGGGCACCGATGGACAAAATGCCTGTTGCCACAGCCGACGGCGATCGTCTACCCCTGACATTGGAAACACTAGAACCCGATCGACCTGACGCTGCCACGATATCTGCATTGAGGCAGATCGAGATTCAGCCAGCAACGTCACGCCCGGTAGACTTCGCCGCTGGGCTAAAAATTGGTGAAGGATAGCGGTCGAGAGTGCGGGCGATCGCCCGAGCCAATGCCGAGCCGATTGCACCAGCAACACTGTTGGATCTTGGGTCTGAATTTCTTCGAGTAGACGCAAATAGTCCGATGGCTCAATCTGATTCAAATCAACGGTGTAAAGGGGCGTGTCGAGGGCATGGGCGATCGCGCTTGCCGCCAAAGACTTACCCGTTCCAGGCATTCCCACCAGTAGGGCGATCGCGCCGGGTGGGTAGAGCGAGGCGTTAGAACCGTCAAAACCCCAGGTTTCTTCAGCTTGGGCATAGCCATCTACTCGCTGCACCAGATATTGCAGCGAAGTCAGTAAAGGCTGAGACAGAACCAATCTTGACCACTCAACCGAATCAACATTCTGATGGAGCAAAGGAGGACGAGCAATCCTTGCTAACGGGCGCAGCAATAATTCCAAACCCTGGTCTGTCGGTTGCTCTGCCAGCAGGTAGTGAACCAAAGACTCAGTCAGTTGCACCGGACGATTGAGAAAAGTATCGACCGAGCCTGCCAAATGGAGCAGATCATACCGCACCAAAGGAGAGACAGCCGTTAATTTTGCCCGAGCAGTCCGCCACTCGCTGTCATTACGACACAGGAGCCGCAGCACCAGGTCTACTGTGGGTAAGTCTGTCTGATGGGCTGCCTCTTCTCCTTGCAAATAGCGGTAAAGACGCGCGTAGCGACGGTTCATTTCAGGAGCCAAACTCATCAGCACCACATTTTTTTCAAAGAGGGATAAACTGAGGCGATCGCGCAACTGAGGCAACGCCAACGTAATGCCCCGATCCTGGCTCGACTGAATCCGGCTCTCCAACTGCTGTTGATAGCTCACCTTCGTAACAGCACTGGGTTGTCGATGCTCGTCATAAGCCACTTCTCCTTCCAAGGAAACTAACCCTTTCCACCAATGACTCGTCACCCGATCTGCCCGCGATTGAGCCACCCGCCCCACGTCATGGCTTTCTTTACGCTGCCTTGTCACTGCCATCATTAAAACTTGGTCAAGCCAGCGTAGCTCGGTTTTAAGATAGTCCCAGTTATTAGCGAAACCTTCGGGTTGCTCGATCGGCATTGAGATTCTATGAGGTCTTAAGATTGAAAAGATTATTCTATTGTGGCGACAGTTCCTCAAAATGGAGTGATCTGGATTTTGAAGAATTAAGCAATAATAGATCTGCTTTGGCTCAAATGAGACCAAGCCATTTAGAACGCAGCAGCAAGAATAAAGCAAGGAACGAGTGAATGTTAGAAACCTCAGACATTAAACGCGACATCGAACAGATCAATAGCCGCCTGAGTAAAACTCAGGAGTATCTTTGACGTACCCGCACTCACGGCAAAAATTCAAGACCTAGAGCAGGTCGCAGCACAACCCGACTTTTGGAATAACCAAGACTCTGCACAAAATTCTCTACAGGAATTGAATGACCTCAAATCTCACCTGCAACAGTTAGAACAGTGGCAGGCGAAACTTGAGGATGCACAAGCCATCCTGGAGTTGCTGGAGTTAGAATCCGATGAAGCGCTCCTCCAGGAGGCTGAAACTAACCTTACCCATCTCAGCCGAGAACTCGATCAGTGGGAGTTACAGCAGCTTTTATCGGCTCCCTATGACCAATATGGGGCGATATTAACGATCAATGCGGGTGCAGGGGGAACCGATGCTCAGGATTGGGCTGAGATGCTGCTGCGGATGTACACCCGTTGGGCAGAAGACCATCGCTACAAGGTGCATCTGCTAGAAAGCTCAGAAGGCGATGAGGCAGGAATTAAATCTGCCACGCTCGAAATTGATGGGAAATATGCCTACGGCTACCTCAAGGTGGAGAAAGGAACGCATCGACTAGTGCGAATTTCGCCGTTTAACGCCAATGACAAGCGTCAAACCAGCTTTGCGGGCGTTGAGGTGATGCCAATGCTTGACTATACGGTGACCCTGGATATTCCAGATAAGGATCTCGAAATTACGACTTCGCGGGCAGGGGGAAAGGGGGGTCAAAACGTCAACAAGGTAGAGACAGCGGTGCGGGTGGTTCACTTGCCAACGGGGTTGGCAGTGCGCTGTACCGAGGAGCGATCGCAGCTTCTCAATAAAGAAAAAGCCTTAGCCCTGCTCAAGTCCAGGCTGCTGGTGATCGCTCAAGAGCAACGCGCTAAAGAGATCGCCGACATTCGGGGAGATATTGTCGAGGCGGCTTGGGGTAACCAAATTCGTAATTATGTTTTTCATCCTTATCAACTGGTCAAAGATTTGCGCACTGGCATGGAAACCACAGCGATCGGCGATGTAATGGATGGAGAACTTGACCCTTTTATCGAAACTTGTCTGCGTCACAGCAACCAAATGGTCGAAAATGTTGTGTAACCTTAGAAAAGATCATTACAAGATTTTTACACTTGCCATCAAATTATTTTGATTCTGATTTTTCTAGGATAATCTCTATGAACCAGCCTTCTACTGAACCTTCTCCTGCAATCGATCGCGCCCCTACTGTCTCACCGGAATCAGGCGAGCCAACACCTGCTGCGACCGATCGCCCTCCTAGCTACGTCAAACTGGCAATGCGAAACATGGTGCGTAAAGGCGGCACGTCTCTCTATCACTTTGCCCTCTCGGCGATCGGGTTATTTGCCCTCCTGGTTGGGCTTGCCTATTTAACCCGTTAACCAATCAACTTGCTAAACGATCGCCTCCAGCAAAGATGGGGTTAACCAAATTGCTAGAAAATCTTTCACCTACTTCATCAGAAATGTTACCCATACGGGTTGAAGTGGTCATTCAGGACTGCTTTTTCCTGAGTACAAGTGCAGAAGAAAACCAGGATGGGAATAATACTACTGCTTCACCTATTTCTCCCGAAACCTGGGAGTTTTGGTTTAGCTATTGGTTAGAGAGCTTGCATCTCGATCTTTCTCCCATTCAAGCTTACGAGCTTAGCCTGCGCTTGACGAATGATTCTGAAATTCAGGCACTTAATACCCAATTTCGGCAGAAAGATCAGCCCACCGATGTACTCGCGTTTGCTGCGCTTGAGGTAAGTTCTCCTACATTAGAGGCGATCGATGAACCACTTTATTTGGGAGATATCGTGATCTCAGTTGAAACGGCTCAGGTGCAGGCACAAGGTCATACTCTTGAGCAAGAGCTAGCTTGGTTAGCTGCCCATGCTCTTCTCCATCTTGTGGGCTGGGATCACCCTACCGAAGAACAATTGCTAGCCATGCTACAGAAACAATCATGGCTTTTGCAGCAAGTTGGAGTCATACCACCCATTTACTGAGGAAAGAATTCGCTGAAGAAAGGACTTCTAATACGGAGGCTTGTCATGTATCATTATTTTTTCATGAAATCTTCGCGAATTATTGCTCAGTTTTCACCAACAATAGGGTGGGTCTCACTTCTTAAAAGTGGGTTTGATCATCTAAGACCTTTAACGTATTGAATGTTTGATGTTCAGTCCGCAATCCCTAAAGCTGTCGCCATAGTATTCATGACCCAAGAACTTTCAACGAAACCCCAATCCTTAGAAGCTCAACTGCTCCCGGCTCCGGCAGCGGGCAGCCGTACTCTATCTTGGCGAGTTGCATCTAGCTTATTCACGAGCTTTGGGTATGCGTGGGCTGGGCTAACCTATGCATTTCAAACTCAACGAAACTTTCGGATTCACTTATTCGTAGGGTCAATGGCGATCGCCCTCAGCATTTTCCTCCAGCTTACCCCCGTTGAAATCGCTATTATTACCCTTACTTGTGGCTCCGTCCTGACGATGGAACTCCTCAACACCGCCCTCGAATCTGTTGTCGATTTAACAGTTCGCCAGACTTACCACGAACTCGCTAAAATAGCCAAAGACTGTGCTGCTGGAGCCGTCCTGCTCTCGGCAATGTTTGCCGTCTTGGTCGGAGCTACTCTCATGCTGCCTCCTCTTCTAGCGCTGATTCAAACCAACTTTCCCCTCTGGTTCGCCGCTTTATGATTCTCGTCATCGACAACTACGACAGCTTTACCTATAACCTCGTCCAGTACCTTGGAGAGTTAGGCGCAGAGCTATCAGTTGCAGCCGAGATTCGGGTTTATCGCAATGACCAAATCACCCTCGAACAAGTTCAAGCCCTACAGCCCGATGGCATTGTTATTTCGCCAGGGCCCGGTCGCCCCAATGATGCGGGTATCTCTTTGCAACTGATTGAGTCTTTAGGAGCAACGATTCCTGTCCTCGGCGTTTGCTTGGGGCACCAAAGTATTGGTCAGGTTTTTGGTGGCACGATTACCACTGCACCCGAATTAATGCATGGCAAAACCTCTCAGGTGCATCACACAGGAGTCGGCGTATTTGCAGGGCTAGAAAATCCACTGACGGCGACTCGCTACCATAGCCTCGTGATTGAACAGCAAACCTGCCCCAATATTTTAGAAATTACGGCTTGGGTGGATGACGGCACCATTATGGGAGTACGTCACCGGGACTTTCCCCACATCCAAGGCGTTCAGTTCCATCCAGAAAGCGTACTGACGACATCGGGCAAGAAGATTTTGCAGAACTTTTTGGAAGCGATTCGGCAACCTGCGATCGCCATTTAGCAAGAAGGGCGTTAGCAAGGCTCTCCGAGGAATTGCTATTCAGTTCACGGATCCGATCGCTCCTACTCTTAGTCTGGGAAGCGATCGAGTTCAGTATGATCAATTCAAAGAAGTATAATCTGTGAAACTTCTATCAGGAGGAGCGATGCAAGCCTACAAACTCAAAGGAACGATCGATCAATCAGGTCATTTAAATATTACGGAGCCGATCAATTTATCTCCTGGTGAGGTGGAAGTCATCGTCTTACAATCCTCTTTCACAGATGATAAGGTTGCCTCTTCTAAGGAGACACAAACAACACCTCCTAAAAAGAGAAAGACAATTGTAAAAGCGTTCCAAGATTTATTTGAAAACACTGAGCCTGCACCTCCAGACTTTGACCCAGATCAAGCTAGATGGGAAGCGTTGAAAGAGAAATACGACCTGTGAAAGTTCTACTCGACACAAACATTATTTTAGATTATGCACTTGAACGACCTCCTTTCTGGCAAGTAAGTGAACAAATTTTTCTCTTGCTCGAACAATTTCAGGGTTATGTCTCTGCTTCAACTTTTAGCGATCTGTATTACATCATTCGCAAACAACGGGGACACAACTGGACACTCACTTTCCTGAATCGGTTGGTGAGCGTTTGCCAAATTGCACTGGTGGATCAGACGGTAATCTTAATGGCGCTAACCGTAAATTTTAGAGACTTTGAAGATGCAATCCAATACAGTACTGCTGTGATCAATCACTTGGATGCCATTGTCACCCGCAATGCCCAAGATTTTGCTGAAGCAGCATTGCCAATTATGACTCCTGATAGCCTGATTCAAGAAATAACCCATTCTGCTTGAGCCAACTTAGCCTACGACTTCCGATCGGCTGAATGGTACGGAATTATTAACTGCTCAGTCTACAAGATTGCTCAACTTTTGTTCATCGATAGTAGGGCGATCGAGGCTGCGATCGCAGTTAGGTAACTTCATACCAGCAATTTTCTCGTCTCAACTTGGCAGGAACAAGCATCTGACACCAACAGTCATGTTCCAAATGAGGCAATTCCTTTAGAGAGCTTCGCTAACGCCATTTCAAACCACACCATTGCATCTTAGAACTCAAAACATCAGCCTTTTTGCTCAAAACTCTTACTTTTAATTTCCGATCATCAGCCTTTTTACTCCAAAGGCGAGGCTCAGAACCTGAAACCTTGAGCAAATTGCTCCATCATCCCAGTTCAGGGCTTCACCGATCACCTTTTAGACTCTTTAAGACGACAAGTGCTTGGGTTAATTGACACCCGTGATCCCTGACAGCGTAAAATTGCCTTTTATACCCACCGCTTTTTAAAGCCTGGGTGACTTTCCAAAAATGTGAGGAGCCTCATGAAGCGACGACAGTTTGTTCAATATACAGGAGCCAGTGTATTGACTACGTTAGGCATCGGCATGATCGATCGATCGCAATCTGCCCAAGCCCAAACCCAAACTAGCTCCGTGACGATTCAATCTTTGGGTCACACCTGTTTTCTGTTTACCGGAGACGGTCGCCGCATTTTAGTAAATCCCTTCCGTCCTATTGGTTGCACTAAGGGCTATCGATCGCCCCAAGTCGCCTCAGATTTGGTGATGATTAGCAGTCGGTTGTTTGATGAGGGCGTGACAGAAGGATTACCAGGCAGTCCTAGGGTTTTGGCTGAATCGGGGGCGTATCAGTTCACGGGAATGCAGGTGCAGGGCATTCAGACTGACCATGATGATATTGGCGGCAAGCGTTTTGGTATGAATGTGGTGTGGCGCTGGAATCAGGGTGGGTTGAATATTTTGCACATGGGCGGGGCAGCGGCTCCGGTCACGGTAGAGCAGCAGATTCTCATGGGTCGCCCAGATGTGTTGCTGTTGCCTGTGGGCAATGGTGCCAAGGCTTTTACGCCTGATGAAGCGAAGGCAGCGATCGCCACTCTTAGTCCCAAGATAGTTATTCCAACCCAATATCGTACCGATGCCGCCGATCAAACTGCTTGCGATATTTTGCCCCTTGATGATTTTCTCAAGGTAATGGAAGGCACGCCAATACAGCGGGTGGGTGGCGATACGATTTCTCTGGGTAAAGGTGATCTGCCCTCCGAAACTCAGATCCGTGTTTTGAGCTACCGGGCTTAAAAATTTAGTCGCGTTTAGATGGAAAGTCCTTCATCCAACTTTCCAATCAGAATTTAGATGAAGGGCTAATCTTGCCATCGGGATATTCCGTTAACATTACAGCTAACATTGCGATAGATTTTCCCCTGGTCTTCTATGTCAATCAAAAAAATCTTTTCCATTGGGCTACTGATTTTTGTGCCCCTATCGATCGCGGCTGAACAGTTGGAGTGGGGAGTAATGCCTGTTTTTGTCATGTCGGCATTAGCAATTATTCCCCTGGCAATTTGGCTCAGTACAGCGACTGAAGAAATTGCCGTGGTGACAGGGCCTTCGGTGGGCGGATTGCTGAATGCAGTGTTTGGCAACGCAACAGAGTTAATTATTGCCTTGGTTGCACTCAGAGCAGGGCTACTGGATATTGTAAAAGCCAGCATTACGGGCAGCATTATGAGTAATTTGCTGTTAGCAATGGGGCTATCTATGTTTTTGGGCGGATTGCGTTACAAAGAGCAGGAGTTCAAACCCATTGTGGCGCGGGTGAATGGCTCGTCAATGACGTTAGCGGCGATCGCCATCATTCTACCTTCCATGGCATTTTATGCGTCGGGGCAAGTAGAAACGGCGGCTGTTGAAAAGCTCTCAATTGTGGTGGCGATCGTGCTGATTAGCGTTTATGCCATGACGCTGTTTTTCTCCCTAAAAACCCACAACTACCTATACGAAGTCGGAATTGTTGAACTAGAAGGAGAACATAGCGACCACAAGCCCAACCTTTGGCTCTGGATTGGAGTTTTAACAATCTCGACGCTTGCCGTCGCCTATGAGTCGGAGATTTTTGTCGGCGTGGTTGAAGAAGCGACCAAAGGACTAGGATTAACTCCTTTGTTTACGGGCGTGATCTTGTTACCCATGGTAGGCGGCGCAGCAGAATATGTGACAGCGGTAGGTGTGGCACTTAAAAATAATATGGATCTTTCCGTCTCGGTTGCCATGGGATCAAGCTTGCTAGTAGCGCTGTTGATTGGTCCAGTACTGGTGCTAGTCGGGCAAGCCATGGGATATCCAATGGACTTAAACTTTAATCCGTTTGAAATTGTGGCGGTCGTGGTTGCAGTCGTAGTTGCTAACTTAATTAGTTTAGATGGCAAGTCTAACTGGTTGGAAGGCGTACTACTGTTAGCAACTTACGTGATTTTGGGCGCAGCGTTTTACTTCCAACCTGGTTAGAAATTAGGCGTTTAGGTTTATTCGGCTACGCAGTTTGATAGACCTCTCCCCAACCCCTCTCCTAAAGGAAAGGGGCTTTGATTTAGATTCATCAAGACTTACCATCCTAAACTTTCTGCCATATCAGTGGCTAAAGTTGCAGGCTCGTAGGGCGTATAAGTCAGTCCTCTAACGCCCAGTTGGGCAAACTGTGCTCGAATTTGAGTGTGCAGTGCCGTTGTCAGCAGCAACACAGGAATGGGTTGAGTAGTGGGGTGAGATTGAAGTTGATGAAACATCCCCACCCCATCCGTTTTTGAGTTGCGGACATCCAGAACGATCGCATCAGGCTTTTCAGTTTGAGCAGTGCCCATGCCTTCACGTCCAGAATGAGCCGTCATGACATCCCAGCCGCCAAACGTTTCTAAATAAGGCTTTGCAGAATAGCCCTGTTCATCATTAATTAACAAAATTCGTTTGTTTGTCATGTTTGGTGTCGCTACGTGTCTAATGTCCACTTCATAAAAAGGGACGGGTATTTCGTACTGAATGTGCCCTAATCTCCTAAACAAATGCCAATTTGTCGGGCAGTTTTAACCAGTGCATCATTAGGATCAACGGTGCGATATTGGGCGATCGCCTCTTGAATAGGCACACTGACAATTTCTCGATTTTGCCAGGTGACCATGCGATTATATTGCTCCTTGGCAATTAACTCAACCGCTGCTACTCCAAACGCAGTTCCCAGGAGGCGATCGAGAGGAGAAGGCGTACCGCCTCGCTGCAAATGCCCTAAAACAGTCACGCGAGTTTCGGCACCGCTACAGGCAAAAATGCGATCGGCAAGATATTGACCGATGCCACCCAGAAGATTTTGCCCCATCGCGTTTTTGTTAATGACGGGTTCTCCAGCTTCAGTCCGAACTGCTTCAGCCACAATGACTAAGGAGTAGGTTTTGCCAGCGGCTTGGCGATCGCTAATCTTTTTGCAAATATTTTCGATCGTGTAAGGAATTTCAGGAATGAGAATAATATCTGCTCCCCCAGCAATCCCAGCATTCAGCGCAATATGCCCCGCGTCTCGTCCCATGACTTCTAAAATAATGACGCGGCTATGACTGGCGGCTGTAAAATGAAGGCGATCGAGGGCATCAGTTGCAACGTTCACAGCAGTGTCAAAACCAATAGAACGCTCTGTTACACCTACATCATTATCGATGGTTTTAGGAATGGCTACGAGGTTCCAGTTTCCCTGTTGCGCCAATCTTCGCAGAATAGCGGTACTTCCATCGCCACCAATGCCAATAATGGCATCTAACCCCAGTTGATAATAGCCAGAAATAATATCCTCAGAGCGATCGCGCAAAGTACCATCGGGCATGGGATAGGCAAATGGATTACCTTTGTTTGTCGTTCCTAAAATCGTTCCGCCTGCGGTTAATAAAGCATCTACATCACCGACATTCATGGGTGTAAATTTCGGTGGCGATGTCATTAACCCCATCGTTGCCTGATGAATTCCTAACACTTCCCAATTGTAAACGCCTACTGCACAATGAACGACGGCTCGAATCACTGGGTTTAGTCCAGCACAGTCTCCGCCGCTGGTTAGAATTCCAATGCGCTTTTTTGCTCCCATACGTCCCTGCTTAATTATTCCGGATACGGGAATTTTAAGGGAGGCTTGTCTTTCTCATTCCAACCTAGAATAAATATTCACTTTTCAAGCCAAAATCTGCGCTTCTAATTCTTCTAGTGCCTGCAAATTGCCAACCTGCCAGGCTCGCTCTACCGCAGCCGGAACGAGTTGGGCGATCGCCAAATCAGGAAACAGAGGACTCGTTTGGGAAACTTCATATTTTCCGCTCTCTAAACCGTAGACCGTGAGCTTGCCGCTATCAAAAATCCACAGTTCAGGAACGGCGATCGCCTCGTAAGCATCTAACTTCGTTTTAGAGGGTTTTAGAGGTAACATCAGCTTCGACCCTTGCGGTATCTGCGAAGCAGCACGCCAAATCGGGTGGCGGATCGTCTGGTTGCAGCCGTCGCCGACCAATCATGCGCTAGTAATTCTGAATGTAAAAACAAGCATCTGGCTCTACCCCTGCCGAGTTTTCTCGTTTAAAAGTGGTTGAGCCGAAGGGCTGAAAGCGCTGGTTTGTGGCTTTTAGTAAAACCTTGACAATATCTGATATCAAATCCCTAGGAATTTCATGTTCAGGTAGGGGAAACATAATTTCCAATATTTGATTGCTGTAGGCAATTCTTGAGCGCCGCTTCCCGCCCAATTCCTGCAAAATCGCCTCAAATTCTTGCCAACTCACATTCACCAATGTGGCAACACTGCCAGGAGCTAAATTGATTTGACTAATAGGTTTAGCCACAAGTGGAATTGTCGTCATGGCACATTGACACTACTAAACTACGACACTCATACCCCTTTAATCATGATCTTTATTTTCCTCACTCCTAGCGATCGCCTCAGAACGGGTATTATAGCGATCGCTATGAACGAGAAAGCCCTGTATTAGGTCATAAACTTCTCCGTGATCCGTTTCATGGCTTCATTCACATTGTCGCGGCTATTGAATGCCGAAATCCTGAAATAACCTTCTCCCGCAGCGCCAAATCCAGAACCAGGAGTACCGACAACGTTGCAGGTTTGCAGCAGCTTATCAAAAAAGTCCCAGCTTGATAAGCCATTAGGCGTTTGCACCCAAACGTAGGGCGCATTTACGCCGCCATAGACCTTAATTCCTGCGGCGATCAGTTGTTCACGGATAATTTGGGCATTCTCCATGTAGAAGTTAACCAGACCTTTGACCTGTTGCTGTCCTTCAGTTGAATAAACCGCTTCAGCCCCCCGTTGAACAATGTAGGAGACTCCATTGAATTTAGTAGACTGCCGACGGTTCCAAAGCTTCCAAATCTCCACTTCTAAGCCATCGGCGGCTTTGCCCTTCAGGGTTTTAGGCACAACGGTTAAAGCACAGCGCGTCCCCGTAAATCCTGCATTTTTAGAGAACGATCGAAACTCGATCGCGCAATCCCTGGCTCCTTCAATTTCGTAAATAGAGTGGGGTAAGGTTGGATCGGTGATGAACGCCTCGTAAGCCGCATCAAAGAAAATAATTGAGTCGTTGGCTTTAGCGTAGTTAACCCAGGCTTGTAAGTGTGCCTTCGTAGCAGTTGCGCCTGTCGGGTTATTGGGAAAACAGAGGTAGATCAGGTCTACTTTTTGGGTAGGAATCTGGGCGGTAAAGTTGTTATCAGCAGAGATGGGTAGATAGACAAGTCCACCGTATTCGCCTTTATCGTTGGCATCTCCAGTATGTCCTGCCATGACGTTAGTATCGACATAAACGGGATAAACCGGATCGGTAACGGCGATCGCATTATTGCTGCCAAAAATATCTAAAATATTGCCGCAGTCGCACTTAGAGCCATCAGAAATAAAAATTTCCGAGGCATCCACCTCACAGCCCCGCGCCTGAAAATCGTGAGCGGCAATTTTTTCTCGCAGCCAAGCAAAGCCCTGTTCAGGGCCGTAGCCCTGGAACGTAGCGCGATCGCCCATATCTTCTACAGCCTTAATCATGGCAGTCCGGCAGGCTTCCGGCAAAGGCTCGGTGACATCGCCAATGCCCAGCCGAATAATTTTTGCGTCAGGGGTTGCCTCTGCAAAAGCGTTGACCCGTCGAGCAATTTCGGGAAATAGGTAGCCTGCTTTAAGCTTAAGATAGTGATCGTTAATAGTAGCCATGTCACATTAATGCAAACGCCATCACCAGCTTACTGGGAACTGCGGTGAATAATACTTGGGTGCATGACCAAACTTTAAGAGAATACTAAGAGGATGTCTGAGAAGTATCAAAGATTCTTACACTCGCCCCCCACCCCCCCATTCTGGGGGACTTCCGAACCAATGCTCCTTCAAAGTCCCCCAGAATGGGGGATTTAGGGGGCGGATCGGATAGCAATCTAGACTTCTCAGACATCCTCTAAAGATATCTAGCAACAAACGAGTCTAGTGTTGGCAGTCACATCTCAGTATGCAAAAGGTTTGGTAACTTCAGCGAATATAAGTATGCCGGAAAAAGCGATCGCCAAGAATCCTGTTCGGTGTAACGTAGTACACAATTCCTTTACGTGTCGGTTCAAACTCAATGCACTACGAATATCAGGTTGGGGGCAGTCTCAAACTAAACTCTCCTAGCTATGTAACTCGCCGGGCTGACACTGAACTGTACAACGCCATTGTTGCAGGTGAGTTTTGCTACGTTTTTAATGCACGCCAAATGGGTAAGTCTAGCTTGCGCGTCAGGACACAGCACCAACTAAAACAGGTAGGCATTCGTTCTGCATCGTTAGATATGACCAGTATTGGCAGCCAAGATCTAACGCCTCAGCAGTGGTATAAAACCTTAGCAGCCGACTTGTTACGGAGCCTTAACTTGTGGCATCAGGTGAACCTGAAACTCTGGTGGCAAGAGCACAGTAGTATTTCTCCGCTACGGCAGTTAAATCTATTAATAGAGGAAATTATTGAGGTTCATTATCCCCATGAGCATCTGGTGATTTTTGTCGATGAGGTGGATAGTGCTTTGAGTTTGAACTTTCCAGTCGATGACTTTTTTGCACTAATTCGCTATTGCTACAATCAACGCGCCGACCAACCCACCTACAACCGTCTGACTTGGGCTTTGTTTGGAGTCACAATTCCTTCTGATTTAATGCGCGATCGCCATCGCACACCCTTCAATATTGGTCGAGCGATCGAGCTACAGGGTTTTCAAGAAGACGAGGCCGTTCCTCTGGTGGCAGGCTTAACGACCAGGGTTAACAATGCTCAGGGCGTACTGCGAGAAATTTTGCACTGGACAAAAGGGCAGCCTTTTTTAACCCAAAAGCTCTGTCGGTTAGTGGTCGAGACTTGCGATACTGTCAGCCGATGCCCCGTCATCATTCCGACAGGAACCGAAGGCTATTGGGTCGAACAGGTCGTCCAGTCTCAAATTATTGCTAACTGGACAACGCAAGATCAGCCTGAGCATTTGCGCACCATCCGCGATCGTCTCCTATACAACGAAGCTATGGCAGGTCGTCTGCTCGGCATCTATCAGCGGATTTTGGCGGGCGAGGGAATTTCTAACGACGATAGTCCCGAACACATTGAGCTATTGCTGTCAGGACTCGTCGTTTCTCAACATGGCATTTTACAGGTTAAAAACGCCATCTATCAGAAGGTTTTCAACCCGTTGTGGGTGACCGAGCAACTCGAAAACCTACGTCCCTACACACCCAAATTCAACGCCTGGTTGGGGTCGCAGCAGCAAAACGAGTCCTACTTATTACAAGGGGCAGAGTTGCAAAAAGCCATGGTTTGGAAGACCAATCGAATGCTGAGCGACCTGGATTATCGTTTCATTAGTGCTAGCCAAGACTTTGCCAAGCGATCGGTTGAAACCGACCTGGCAGTAGAAAAGTTAGAGCGCGAAAAAGCACAGTTTGCTCTCAAAGCCGCTCAAGATGCTCGCCAAATTTTGTTAAATGCTCACCAATCTGCTCGCAACAGCACTAAAAATTTAAGGCTCGGGCGACGGTGGATTGCTGGAATTGCTGCGGGTGTAACGGGCATTATCTTTGTTCTACGATTAACGGGCGTGTTGCAGGGCGTAGAGTGGATGGCTCTCGATCGCTTTTTTCAACTTCGCCCTCCAGCAGCGATCGATGCGCGGATTACCTTGGTCGAGATCGCGGAGGCGGACTTACAACAAATTGGACAATATCCTATGTCCGATCGCGTCCTCGCAACATCGCTAAAAAATCTTCAGCAATACCAGCCACAGTCCATTGGGTTAGATATTTATCGAGATTTATCAACTGCGCCCGGTCAAACTGAGCTTAATCAAATATTTCAAAATTCTGACAATATTATTGGGATTCATAAAATTACTGGCGAACGAGTGGGACAGTCGCCAATTTTGATGGAGCGTCAGCAAGTAGGATTTGCTGACCAAGTTTTAGATGGTGACGGTAAAGTCCGCCGTGCTTTACTTTCAGTCCGCGCTGAAGGAAAGGTGCAGTTTAGTTTAGGGCTACGGTTGGCGATCGATTATCTTAAAACTAAGGGGATCGTTCCTCAACCCCGCTCCCATCACTCCCGTCAAATGCAATTGGGGAAGGCAATCTTGATACCCTTTCGCTCGGACGATGGCGGCTACGTGCGCACAGATGCAGCAGGATACCAAATTTTGATGAATTTTCGAGGGACACGGCAGCAATTTGTGACGCTGTCGATGACAGATGTATTAGCAAATCGTATTCCTGCTGAAAGCGTGCGCGATCGCATTGTGCTGATTGGCTATACTGCCGAAAGCGTTAACGACTTGTTCCAAACTTCCTATAGCAATCGAATTGTTGGAGTTCCGACTCAAATGTCGGGCGTTGTTCTCCATGCTAATGCAATCAGTCAGTTAATAGATGCGGCTTTAGGGGAACGTCCGCTTCTAAAAGTCTTAGATGAGCCTATAGAGTGGCTATGGATTTTCCTGAGCGCGACGGTGGGCGCGGCTTTGGCTTGGCAGATCAAAACATCCAGAGTAATCGCCATTGCAGGAGTAATGGCGATCGTCGGAATAGTGGGCGGAGCTTATTTGGCATTTCTGCAAGGGTGGTGGCTGCCCATGATACCCGCAAGCCTCGGCTTGGCGATCGCGGCAGTTGTTTTACCCAACATTGCCACCCAACAATTAGAAAAAATTCAACTCCGCCAAACCGTTCGTTTACTGGTTTCTGCAACTCATCAACATTCTACTGCCGGGCGAATTGCGATTGAATATCTCAAACAATCGGAAAGCAAAGAGAACCAAAAACTCATTGAAGAATTCTTAGTGCGCGAATTTTATCAACAGATTTAATCCTACAGTTTAGGAAAGCTTGGCTTGTAAACAATGCCTCGAGAACCCGCGCCTCGAGTGCCCTTAGGAACTGGATCACCGGGCGGGTCAAAATTGTGTGGACTCACATTGGTAGGTAAGGAAAGCTGATTGAAATGAGGTAGCTGAAAAGCTTGTGCCGATAAAATAGGCAATCCTAATCCAAGAAGAATACTAAGTAAAAGAATAAGCCGAGCAGAACAGGGAAACCAGGGTAAGAACATAGGATTAGCCGTAAAAGGGTTCTTTTGTCCGAATACACACTAATTTACGCGCTAGTTCTGGCTACTCAGCACAGTTCATGATCTTTTTACGACGCTCGAAGCTGTTTTTTGCATCAATTAAACTTATAGTGACACTGAAGGGGCGATCGCCCTTCCCTATCATTCTGCTAAACCTCAACAGAGTCAGACTTCTTGTTTTTACTTCACTGCCTAAAGTGGGTTTAGTTTGGACATAGTAAGGTGACTTATTGACAAGGTGGGTTTATCGGAATCTTTAAACTTATTCGGTTTCCTGGGAACGGTTTGGGCGGTGTAAGAACACGATTAATCTATCGGTTTTTGCGACCAGACATTTCTCAGCCTATCCATCATGATGAGAGACATAGAGCAAAATAATGAGTGAAGGACAAAGGGCGATGAAACCTAAATTTGCAGTTCCGCTGGTTTCTAAGTTGATGCACAATTGGTTTCGCAACACCATTCGTCATCCCAAGTATGGCGGGTGGATCATTGCCGCTTCTTTAGCCTATCTCTTGAGTCCTTTTGATATCTCCCCAGATGTATTGCCGATTGTGGGTTGGGTAGATGATGGATTGTTAGCGACGTTGGTCGTTGCTGAAGTTTCTCAGCTATTGTTAGATCGATTCAAAAATCAAAAGCAGAGCGAAATTTCTACCGTTCAGCCCACTGTTTAACGGGCGATCGCCTCACTCGGTTATTTAGGCTATATTCATTTCTTCAGAGGTCTTACTATGTCTAATCCTGTTCCTAATGCTATTCCCAACACAATGAAAGATCGCATGGTTAAAGATTTTCAAGCTATGAAAACTGAAGGTCGTCAAAGAGCTACCAAAATTAAGGAGATTCTGCGTCCGGCTCTGGGTGAAACGATCGCTGAAGTTAAGGCAGGCTCAACAACAATTGGGTCGATCGCCAAAGCGCTTACCCTAGCAGTAGTCACCCTGCTGCGAGACACAGTATTGCCTGAACAATCAGCCAAGTTGAACAAAAAAGTTGCGACTGTCGATGAACGCTTGACCGCGAAATATGGCGATCGCTACCAAAGCATTAAACAGCGGTTAGCCCACCTCAAATAAAAGCGATGGGAACGCTGACAGAGTAGGGTCAAATCTGCTATTACTCAAACTAGCAAAAGCTTAAGAGGATGTCTGAGAAGTATCAAAGATTCTTACACTCGCCCCCCAACCCCCCATTTTGGGGGACTTCCGAACCAATGCTCCTTCAAAGTCCCCCAGAATGGGGGATCTAGGGGGCGGATCGGATAGCAATCTAGACTTCTCAGACATCCTCTAAGACCTACAGCTATCACTTAACCAAAAATAATCGGTGATTCCCTGCGGATTGGTCGAAGAAATTACGCCCTCTACTTCCATCCCTTCATCAGGATTGATAATCACCGATCGCTGAATAATGCCTGCCACCCGTCGAGCCACCCGGCTAGGAATGCCATAGCCATAAACCAAATGACCCTCCCCTGCCAGTACAATGACTTGGTGATTTGGCTTTGCTTGAGAGAAATTGGCAATACCCTCTGCCATTGTCTCATCCCATAAAACTTGCGCCAGAAAAAAGCGATCGAAGCTGCTGCTGGCGCTCCGCCCCTGGTGAATCTCTTCATAAACGGCTTGAATCATTTGTCGATAGGCGACGGCGTTATCCGTGCGAATTTCTGAGTCCGGTGGAATCCATTGGCGATCGCTTAGGGTCAGAGACTCTAGTCCCTCTCTAGCAACCTTGCGAGTAATTTCGGTTGGGACGTTGAGGGCAATTAGGGGTAACTGATGCGCTTTAGCAAATCGCAGAATAGGCGCATAGTACTCCCAAGGAAAGCCCCACCGTGAGTCATACTCGCTCTGTTTCTGAAGTTCTAATTCAGTAATTTCGCCTGCTAGGTATTGATCAAGAAAAGGTTGGTAAGGACGCTGAAACATCTCCAGAGCGATCGCCATGCGCTGATCTCGCTGATATAGCGCCTGAATAATTTGTAATTGTCCTTGATGATCGGCAATAGCATCATGGGTTTCACCAAGATAAACCACTCTTGCTCGAGCTAGATCCATTAGCACTGCCTGCTGATCAGTCACGGCTTGCTGATCAACCACAGCTGTATCCGAACACCAAGAAACCGCCTGAGCTAACGCAGACGGGCTCCAAAAGAGTAAACAAGCGATCGTCCAAGCCAGGAACTTAATAGATTTTTTCATTCTTAATGTTAAACAGTCCGGAGTAGAGCCGTCTCAGCTAGAGCTTAGGGAGTTGCGTGAAAATAAAACACCAGTGAAATGCATTGACTTTTCAGCCCCTAAATCTCCCATTCTGGGAGACTTTGAAAGGTTCGGAAGTCCCCCAGAATGGGGGATTTAGGGGGCGGTTCGGGGCGTTATTTAATTGCAACTCCCTTAGCCAGACGGCTCCACTTTTTTAGCTCTTAGAAAGCTCCTTAAGTTCTACCCCAGTTACCTTCTGCAAAGGGTCATCCAAGCTAATCGGCATCGGCTCTACCTGCCAGATATTTTTGCAGTAATCGGCGATCGTCCGGTCAGCAGAAAACTTACCCATGCGGGCAACATTGAGAATCGACATGCGAGTCCAACGATCCTGATCTCGGAACGCTTCAGCAACACGTTCTTGACAATCGCTATAAGCCTGGAAGTCTGCCAACAGCATATATTCATCACGAGAAAGCAACGAATCAACGATCGCCATGAACTGCCCTCGGTCTTTAGGCGAGAAATACCCCGACGAAAGCTGATCAATGACTAGCTTTAGCTCTGGGTTCGCGTTGTAGTACTCCATTGGCTTGTAGCCTTTGTTGCGCAAATCTACAACTTCTTGAGCCGTCATGCCAAAGAGGAAGAAGTTTTCAGCCCCCACTTCTTCTCGAATCTCCACGTTCGCACCATCCAACGTGCCAATGGTCAGCGCTCCATTCAGGGCAAACTTCATGTTGCCTGTCCCCGACGCCTCTTTGCCTGCTGTCGAAATTTGCTCAGACAAATCGGCGGCAGGATAGGCAAATTGCCCTAATGAAACCGAGTAGTTTGCCAAGAACACGACTTTAATGCGTCCGGCAACATCAGCATCATTATTAACTACATCGCCCACAGCGTTGATGAGTTTGATTACCATCTTCGCCATAAAATAGCCTGGAGCCGCTTTACCGCCAAAAATGAAGGTGCGAGGCAACACGTCCATGCTGGGATTGGCTTTGATGCGGTTGTACATGGCAATGATATTCAGTGCCGCTAAAAGCTGACGTTTGTACTCGTGGATGCGTTTGATTTGTACATCAAACATTGAGTTAACGTTTACTTCAAAACCGTTATTGCTGAGAATATATTCAGCTAACTTGCCTTTGCGAGCTTGCTTAATGTTGCGCCAGCGAGTGCAGAACTCGGCATCTTCAACAAATGGTTCAAGCTGGCGAAGGTCATCGAGATGGGTAATCCAGCGATCGCCAATTTTCTCAGTAATCAAGCTTGATAGCTCTGGGTTGCTCATCAACAACCAGCGCCGAGGCGTAATACCATTCGTTTTGTTTTGGAACTTCTCGGGCCATAGCTCGTAAAAGTCATTCATCAAATCCTTCTTAATCAACTCAGTGTGCAGTTCTGCCACACCATTGACAGCGTGACTCCCCACACAAGCCAAATGCGCCATCCGCACTTTCTGGTCATCCCCTTCCTCAATCAACGACATCCGCCGTAGCTTCGTCATATCGCCAGGATACTTCTTCTGGATTTCAGCGAGGAACTGGAAATTAATTTCATAAATTAACTCCAAGTGCCGAGGCAGCAACCGCCCAAACAAATCAACCGACCAGCGTTCTAGCGCCTCTGAGAGCAAAGTATGGTTGGTGTAGGCAAAAGTTTTACGGGTAATATCCCAAGCTTCATCCCATTCCACACCGTGTTCATCAACCAAGAGCCGCATCAGTTCAACCACGCCCACCGATGGATGAGTGTCATTCAATTGAATGGCTGTCTTCTCTGCAAAAGCATCAAACGTATCATGCTGGCGCAGGTAAAGCCGAATGATATCTTGCAGCGAACAAGACACAAAGAAAAACTGCTGCTGAAGCCGGAGTTCTTTACCTTGGGGCGTATTGTCGTTGGGGTAAAGCACCTTGGAAATGTTTTCAGAGAAAGTCTTTGCTGCGACTGCTTGAGTGTAGTCTCCAGCATTAAACACGTTGAAGTCAAAGTCTTCGCCTGCCCGTGCTGCCCACAGGCGTAGTGTATTCACAGTGTTGTTGCCATAACCTGGCACAGGCGTGTCATAGGGTGTTCCTAAAACCGTTACTCGTGGCATCCATCGCACCCGATACTGTCCTTTTGCATCGGTGAAGGCTTCGGTATGCCCGCCAAACTTGACCTCGACCATATAGTCAGGGTGAACAATTTCCCACGGGTTGCCAAAGCGCAACCAGTTATCTGGGCGCTCGACTTGCCAACCGTCGATAATCAATTGGTCAAAAATACCAAACTCGTAGCGAATCCCGTAGCCCATGGCTGGAATCTGAAGAGTCGCCATTGCATCTAGAAAACAGGCTGCTAGTCGTCCTAAGCCCCCATTGCCTAGCCCTGGCTCTTCTTCTCGCTCCATGAGGTCGTCTAGGGTTAAGCCAGAAGCTTTGAGGGCTTCGCTAATAGGTTCGTAGATGCCGAGGTTGATCAGGTTGTTGATGAGGAGGCGACCAATCAGGAACTCGGCTGAGAGATAGTACACCATTTTGGTGTCGCTATTGAAATACGTTTGGGCAGTTTTAATCCGCCGATGCACAAGGCGATCGCGCACGGTATATGCCAACGCCATGTAGTAGTCATAGAGCGTTGCGAATTTCTCGTCCTTCCCTTGAATGTAGTAAAGGTTGTCGGCAATGGCACGCTTGAGCGTGTCCACGCTAAGACCTGTCCGATCGTCTTCTACGTAATTCGGTGTGGGCTGGCTGCTCATAAACTCTGGACTCATATCTGGGTTGTCTGAGGGTTCACTTAAACTTATGCACGATACCTTCTCAGAACACAAGAACTTTGTGTTAACTGTTACAACTTCTTATCCTTATGCTTCAGGCTTAAGAGAAGCTTAAGGATCGAAATAACCGCGATCGCAACCCTTTAAATTTTAGTTAACCTCAGCCTTTACCTACCCGCGATCGCCGTTTCGGGGGCGGTAATCAACGCCATTTCAACTTCTTCCTCAGCAAGCGGGATCAGTTCAACTCGCACTCCAGGACCAAAAAAACGAGTGAGCTTGTCCTGCTTTTCCTGCCAGGTCTCTAAGGGAATCAGAGGAGAATAAAACTTTAAGATGAGCGCGTAGTTGCCGTCCCAGTTTTGCTCCCGAATGTGATTCAAAATGGGGCGATCGTCATCGGTTGGGCTTAAGCCTAAGCGCTTCAAAACCTCATCCAGGTGAGCTTCCTGCCCATAGCGATACCGAGTCACATCTTTACGAATTTGATTTTGAGTATCGGTTGCCTCTTTTTCTCGAAGTGCCAAAACTTCTGGCGAGGACGGCGGCATAGGCACGGGCTTCAGTTCAGAGGCTGTCAAGGCAAGACCGCCCAGCAAAATGGGAATTCCGTAGAAAAAACCAATTAAATTTAAAGTCGAGTTTTGCACCCCATAGGCAATAAAACCCATCACTGCTAAAACACCGCCTACCACCAAACCAACATTTCCAAGAGAAATTTGACGTAACATATCTTAAGAGTCCACCATTCTTCTCCCCAATTATTCACGATATTGGGGTTGCAAAACCATTTTGATAGATTATCCGGAGCCTAAACCCATGTCAGACAATCAAATTAATCCTCAAGAATTGCGCGATCGCTTTGCCCTAATTGCCAGTAAACGGGATTCCCTGGTGCGCTTGTTAGAGCAGCCTGATTTAGGTACCTTAAGAATTGATGTCAACCAGGCGATCGAAGAAGTCGATGACTTAATCGAGGAGTTCAATCGCACCTTTCCCATAGAATAATTTTCTGTACCCCATACCCTGTAAGCTATTCAAGCGGTTATCTCTTACCTAACATCCATGGCAACCACCTACACCGTTGAAATCCTTCACCAGGGCAGCACCCAGACTCTCACCGTGCCCGAAGATCAGACTATTCTGTCGGCAGCAGATGCAGCGGGTTTGAACTTTCCTTCTGCCTGCAACGCTGGAGTCTGCACGACCTGTGCTGCTCAAGTGCTGTCAGGAACCGTAGAACAGAGTGAGGGTATGGGTCTTAGTCCAGACTTGCAGGCACAGGGCTATGCGCTGTTGTGCGTTTCTTACCCTCGATCTGATTTGAGAATTGAGACTGAGAAAGAAGATCGCGTGTATTATCTGCAATTTGGTCAGTTTCAGAAAGTTAAGAAGTAGCGCTGTTTAGAAAAGGGAAGCCTGATGACGGCAATGCAATTTATAACTTTTGAGGTTGCGCTTCAGCCCACGCCAGCAGCATTGCAGCAACTGGTTTTGGCACAGCTTCAAGCTCAGGGGCAGCCCCTCCGATGGGCAATTACAGCGATCGCCCCCGATCGAACTGCCACCGTTGAAGCAGTGGTAATTATCTAAGAGGATGTTTGAAAAGTTATGGCAAGTCAGATTTTACGCCAATCGCCTCACCATAATCCGGATCATCGCCAGATAGATCAGAGTCTCTGAGGTCTGCGGAAGGTGTTCATAATCTTTGTTCAA